>CAZWFM010000066.1:7040-8341 GCA_964633185.1 uncultured Bacteroidales bacterium
ACAAGAGCATAACATGTAGAATGTGATTTGTTAAAAGCGTATTGGGCAAAGGCTTCCCAATCGCTCCAGATCTTATTGATCACACTCTCCTTATATCCATTTTTCTGACATCCTTCCACAAATTTTTCCCTCAGATCATCCATCATTGATTTGATCTTTTTCCCCATTGCTTTTCTTAAAGAATCAGCCATACCCTTGGTGAATCCCGCGAGCTTCTGTGAAAGCAACATCACTTGTTCCTGGTAAACTGTAATGCCATAAGTATCCTTAAGATATTCTTCCATTTCCGGCAGATCATATTCAATTCTTTCACGATCTTGTTTTCGGGCAATAAATTTTGGTATATAGTCCATAGGACCTGGTCTGTATAAAGCATTCATTGCTACGAGGTCCTCGAATCGATTAGGTTTTAGTGCCCTCAAATGTTTTTTCATCCCCGGTGATTCAAACTGGAACAAACCTGTTGTTTCACCCTTGCTATACAATTCAAAGGTTGTGGCATCATCCATTGGAATTTTCTTGATGTCAATATCAATACCCTTTGATTGCTTAATATTTTGAATTGTATCCTTGATTATTGAAAGGGTCTTTAATCCCAAAAAATCCATTTTCAGCATGCCAACTGCCTCAATATGCTTCCCATCAAACTGGGTAACATAAAGTTCAGTGTCTTTATTTGTGCAAACCGGAATATGTTCTTCCAGATCTTCTTTGCCAATAATGATGCCGCATGCATGCACTCCTGTTTGTCTTACAGATCCCTCAAGTACTTCCGCATACTTAAGAGTCTGAGAAATCAATGCATTGGGACTCTCTTTTTCCTGTAACAGTTCCGGGGACTCTTCGTAAGCCTTTTTAAATGATGTACCGGGTTTTTCAGGTACCAGCTTAGCTAACCGGTCAGCTTCAGCAAGCTCAAGTTTTTGTACTCTTGCTACATCCCGAATGGCCATTTTTGGTGCCATGGTACCAAAAGTTATGATATGCGCAACACGCTTGGCACCGTATTTATCTACAACATATTTCAATACTTTTTCCCTTCCGTCTTCATCAAAATCAATGTCCATATCAGGCATAGAAATACGATCAGGATTGAGAAATCTCTCGAACAGCAAGTCGTGCTCTATAGGGTCTATATCTGTTATCTGAAGACAATAGGCAACGGTTGAACCTGCAGCTGATCCACGTCCCGGCCCTACTGATACTCCCAGCTCACGTGCTGCCCTGATAAAATCCCACACAATAAGAAAATAACCGGGAAAACCCATTGATTTAATGGTATTCAATTCAAAGTCGATTCG
>CAZWFM010000067.1:0-8330 GCA_964633185.1 uncultured Bacteroidales bacterium
CTTACCCTTTCCGGGGCGGCAGCCCGCATTGCTATAAGAGACTGGATTGAAATAAGCCTCGACGAGTACAAACAAAACATTGTCAAATGGTTTGAAGACGTACGAATAAAATATTACGATTTTGATACTAAGGAATTACAGTTGTTTTATCCCTCATTAAACCAGCTGGCATGGGCATGCAACCGTAAAGAAGCTACCAACGATCCAACTATATCGAGGGTGGCAAAACATCTGTGGAATTGTGCACTAAAAAACCAAAAGCCACCTCTGTGGCTATTATCTGTTGTTTTGAAACGTATAGTCCATAACGAAACCACTTCCGAGGGTAAATCTATTAATACATTTACTACGACACGGGCTTCACTTATCCGATTTATATTAAACCGAAATAATTATGGAGGAACAAAAATGAAAGAAGAACTTGACTTGGAAAATTCCGCCTCGGCATACCTGTGCGGGAGGTTATTTGCCTTAGTAGAAGGCATACAGCGCGCCGCGCTGGGCAAAGACATTAATGCCGGTGTGCGCGAACGTTTTTTCTCGGCGGCATCAACCAGCCCATCACCTGCTTTTGGGCGGTTAATGCGGATGATGCAAAACCATTTGACCAAAATAAGGCAGGATAAACCCGGGCTGGCCGTTGTGCTCGATACCGAGGTTACCGAATTGTGCGGCAAAATAAACAGTTTCCCTGTAATCCTCAGCCTCGAACAACAGGGCCAGTTTGCCTTAGGGTATTACCACCAGAAACACCACAATTTTAACCGGGCCAAACAAAACAAAGAATTTGAAACATTAACCGATAATATGGAGGAACCAGACAATGAATAACAATGCAATAAAAAACCGCTACGATTTTGTTTACCTTTTCGATGTAAAAGATGGTAACCCCAACGGCGACCCCGACCAGGCTAACCTGCCCCGCGTTGATGCCGAAAACCAGGAAGGACTGGTTACAGATGTATGTATCAAAAGAAAAGTCAGAAATTATGTAGGAATTAAAAAAGCTACTCTAATTGATGAAGGAAAAACAATCCCTGAAAAAGGCTTTGATATTTTTATTCAGGAAGGGGCAGTATTGAACCGAGCGATTGATAAAGCTAAAAAAGAAAAGGGAGAAGGCGCAAAAAAAACTTTATGTGAAGAATATTTTGATATTAGGACTTTTGGTGCAGTTTTAGCAACAGGTGAAAAAGACGAATCGGGTAAAAAAGGGGTTGGTATTGTTAGAGGGCCAGTTCAGTTTACCTTTTCACGTTCTGAGGATAGAGTTTATCAAGCTGAACATTCTGTTACCAGATGTGCAGTAACAAAAGAAGAGGATTTGAAAAAGGAAAGAACTTTTGGCCGTAAATCAACAATACCCTATGCACTATATCGTATGCATGGTTTTATTTCGTCAGTAGATGCCCAAAAAACCGGTTTCTCCGAAGAAGATTTGAACTTGTTGTGGGAAGCCCTGCTTAATGCTTTTGAACATGACCGTGCTGCTGCAAGGGGAGAAATGAATCCGCGCAAACTGATTGTTTTTAGACATGATAGTCACCTTGGTAATGCCCGGGCGGGTGAGCTATTTGATAAAGTTAAGGTTGAAAGAAAATCAGAGCTCCCTCGTTCATTTGGAGATTATTTGGTTATTGTACCTAAAAAAGAAGAATTACCCCAAGGCGTAGAATTAATTGAGATGTTATAGCATCCAATATAAGTTCGGGTGCGACTTGAAGTCGCGCCCGGACTATTTCTCTTAGATCTATCATTATGAATTTCGAACCAGGTCATTTATATCATATCTATAACCAAGGGAACAACCGACAGCCTATATTCTTCAGTAAGGATAACTATCTCTATTTTTTAAGAAAAATCAGGACACATGTTTTGCCTTTTGCCGATATTTTGGCATGGTGCCTAATGCCCAACCATTTTCATCTGATGGTACATGTGAATGAGATTGAGGTAGATAAACGGCAGGTATATGGCAATAATTTGAAGCCGGTTCCAACATATAGTCAGGGTGCGACTTTGTGTCGCGCCCTGACTATAAACAATTCCATCGGCATTATGTTGGCATCCTATACCCGTGCGATCAATAAACAGCAAGGTTGGAGCGGATCCCTATTCCGAAAGGAAACAAAGGCTATCTGTCTTACACAACCTGTTGATTTTATCCCAACATGGTATAAAATTTCAGGTATAACCCTGATAAATAATGTAACTCCTGAAAAAGAATACCCGAACATTTGTTTCAATTACATTATTTCTAATCCGGTAAAGGATGGTTTAGTTGAAAAGCCGGAAGAATGGGAGTTCTCATCATATACTGAAATGTATGAGATACGAAATACGGGTCTGATAAATAAAAATAGAATTAAAGAGTATGGACTTGAATTTATCCGATAAAGAAAGTCAGGGTGCGACTCAAAGTCGCGCCCTGACTGGTTATTCCGAAGATGAATTGCTTATGCTGTCCGGTATCCAGCATATATCATTTTGCAAACGCCAGTGGGCATTGATACACATTGAACAACAGTGGGCCGAAAATGTGTTAACCGTTGAAGGCCACTTTTTGCATGAACGTGTCGATGATCCCTTTGCCGGGGACAAAAGAGTTAATACAATAACATCACGGTCTGTACCTCTTGTTTCCCATACACTTGGACTTTATGGCAAAGCCGATGTGGTTGAATACCTACGCGACGATAAGGAAGGAATCGAGTTAAAAGGCCATCAGGGCAAATGGTTGCCGGTACCTGTAGAGTATAAACGGGGCAAACCCAAACCCGATGAGCGGGATGAAGTACAACTTTGTGCCCAGGCTATATGCCTTGAAGAAATGCATGGAACCAATATTGCCAAAGGGGCTTTGTATTACGGCGAAACAAGGCACAGGCATGAAGTATGCTTTGATGAAACATTAAGAAAAAAGGTAATGGAATATGCGCAAATTATGCATGATTATTTCGACAGGGGATATACGCCTCCTGCCGAATATAAACCCCATTACAAATCGTGTTCGCTGGTAAATATTTGTATGCCTGAGAGCTTCGGTCATCCAACCGATGTTAACCAATATCTTTTAAAACAACTTGACTTAGAATAAGCTGTCATGAGAAAATTACTAAACACATTATATGTAACCAGTCCGGATTCTTATTTGTCCAGGGACGGTGAAAACGTGGTTATCCGTATTGCCAATAAAGAACGGTTCAGAGTGCCCGTGCATAATATTGAAGGCATTGTGTGTTTCGGGTATATGGGGGCCAGTCCACAGCTTATGGCTCTTTGTTCAGAGCGTAATGTTGCCCTGAGTTTCCTTTCGGAACATGGCTTTTTTCTTGGCAGGGTATCGGGCGCTGTTTCCGGTAACGTTCTGTTGCGTCGGCGTCAATACCGTATGGCAGATGATAAAAACATTTCGCTTCAATTGGCAAAAATCTGTATTTCCGGTAAGCTGGCTAATTGTAAGACAGTTTTACAAAGAGCGGTTCGCGATCATGCAGGGACCATAAATAAAACAGCCTTTGAAGAAGCAGTCGGGATACTGAACAATAAAATCAGGCAGGCTTTTAATGTATCATCATTAGACATACTTAGGGGGATTGAAGGAGAATCGGCACTGGTTTATTTCGGGGTATTTGATCAATTGATACTGGCAAATAAAGAGGATTTTTTCATGAAAGGCCGCAATCGCAGGCCTCCGCTTGACAATGTTAATGCATTACTCTCTTTTGTTTATACATTACTGACACACGAAGTTCGTGCAGCATTGGAAAGTGTGGGACTTGATCCCTGTGTGGGTTTTTTACATACCGACAGGCCCGGCAGGCCAAGCCTGGCATTGGATATGATAGAAGAGTTTCGTCCATATCTTGCCGATAGGTTTGTACTTTCTATTATTAACCGTAAACAAATTGAAGGGAAAGGTTTTAAAACACTCGAAACAGGAGGAGTATTGATGAACGAAGAAACGCGAAAAGAAGTATTGACCGCATGGCAGAAGCGTAAACAGGAAGAAGTGCAGCATCCTTACCTGAATACCTCGATGCCTGTGGGGTTGCTTCCGTATGCCCAGGCATTACTATTAGCCAGATTTGTTCGTGGTGATATTGATAACTATCCGGTATTTATTAATAAGTAAGAAAATGATGGTACTTGTTACATACGATGTTCAAACAATCAATGCTGCGGGTCGAAGACGACTTCAACGTGTTGCCAAACAGTGTGTAAACTTTGGTCAGCGTGTTCAGAATTCAGTATTCGAATGTGTTGTAGATCCGGCCCAGTTTGCAGACATGAAACATAGGTTGGAATCAATCATTGATCCTGAGAAAGATAGCTTAAGGTATTATATGTTGGGAAATAACTGGAAAAAACGAGTTGAACATGTTGGGACGAAGGAATCTTTTAATCCGGAAGAAGATGCCTTGATTGTGTAATCCGCGAACCCGGAGCTGTCATTTATTTACTGGGAGATCCGCAATTGCTGATAATAAATAACTTAAGCAAATAATAAAAAAATGGAGAATCTGATTATGAATAAAATCATAGGATTCGCGGACTGATGTCTTGAAATCCTTACTATTTGTACAATTGAATAATATACAGTCACGCCCCGCGTGGGCGTGTGGATTGAAACAATTTGTGATCGTGTCATAATTTTTAATATTAGGTCACGCCCCGCGTGGGCGTGTGGATTGAAACTTGATAATGGTCTTTTGTTATTTTTGATGGTAGGTCACGCCCCGCGTGGGCGTGTGGATTGAAACTTTCAACTTCCACTCCCATTTCATCGAGCTTTTGTCACGCCCCGCGTGGGCGTGTGGATTGAAACCTTTATGGTGAGAAATTTGATAACAAGAACGAAGTCACGCCCCGCGTGGGCGTGTGGATTGAAACTTTCAAGAAGAAACAACAAGCAAAAGGCAAATATTGTCACGCCCCGCGTGGGCGTGTGGATTGAAACAATACAAATCAATTCAATGAAGGTTATTTAAAAAGTCACGCCCCGCGTGGGCGTGTGGATTGAAACATTTTATTAATTTTTAAGATGTTTTTGCGTCTAAAAGTCACGCCCCGCGTGGGCGTGTGGATTGAAACAACTATAAATCCAAAAGAGGATCCTTTTATCTCTGTCACGCCCCGCGTGGGCGTGTGGATTGAAACGTGCTATGCGTTTTGCATTTAGATCAGTACCTCCGAAGTCACGCCCCGCGTGGGCGTGTGGATTGGAACTTAGTATTATTGTAGCCTGTTAAACTGTAAATCAATATCATACATTCAATGAACTTTCCGATATATTTTGAAAAGAAATGAAACAATTGTAAATTAGTACTTAGTTAATGCACAATGATATGAGCAGTAAACTGACAAATCCAAAAATCGAATGGTGCCGGATCAAAGGCAATAATTGTTTGCGGTTCACATTCGAGGGCGAATTGACTACCAGCGAAGCAGCTGATGCCGTAGAAATTTGGCAGGAAATGTTTTCCGGTAGCAGCCAGAAGAAAATTACAGTAGTATGGGATTGTCTGAAGATGACAGGCTACGATATAATAGCAAGGAAAATATGGCAGAAGGCCCTGAAGCAGATGAAAAACAGGATAGATAAATGTTTGATCGTTACAAACAATCAACACATGCGCTACGGAGCTATTATATTATCTCTATTTACTTCAATAGACATAAAAGTATCCAACAGTTTAACGGACACCTTCGATTACAAAAGTATTACACAAAAGTAATATTTTCTTTTTGCTTTCAATTACGTTGGAATCTGCGGATATCCGATATTTGATCCGGAAATCAACTGTGGTCATATCCTGTTACTGCATATTGAAAGTATACATGGAACAAAAAAACAATCCTTTTCACTAAAGACAGGGTATTAGTTTAAAAATATTTATACAAAACCCGGACAAGGATCAATATAACAATTCCTTTTCAGCCTGTATCCAATCAGAATTTGAATTGCCCGGAATACCTTCCTGTATTCTCTTTTTATAAATTTCCTCAGCCTTTCTGCGAATATCTGACTGAGTAATTTTTTTTGTCTTTTTTTTGTTTTGCCCTGATCCGGCTTTCCCAACTGAAGTTTTTGTTGTCATAATACTTATATTTTGTGAGAATTAATCATATAGATTTTTATAAATGAATTCACTTTTCTTTATGTAAAGCGATTTTATCTTCAAACTTTTTTCGTAAATCCTGTTATCTCGAATTTTTAAAGACAAATCAACTTTTTTTTCATTATTCTGCTCTTTCTTCATCATGTTCCATGCTTTGATCAATCCGGAATGCAAAGATTGAATTCCTTTATTAAACCGGAATGAAAAGCAGATTAAAAAGCAGTTAAATCTATCTGAATCTTAAAAAACCAATATACAGGTCTAATTGTAAATGCCCGAAGCCATAACAGGTGATCCCGGAAATGCAATGGCATTATCTGCCAGACCAATAAGAATTCCATCATTTTCAGTAACAATAGTTTCCATAAGCTTTCCAAAAGCATTGTATATTCTGGCAACTTTTTGACCCTTTATGATCATATCACCCGGCTTTTTTAAAAAACGAATGATCCCACTGACCGAACTGAGCGGTTTAGCCGAATAAAAAAGTATTTTTCCTTTGATCTGTTCAGACAAGGGATAACATAGAGCAGGTTCCTCGATATCTATCATTTTCAGATGAATCAATGTATTCATAACTGCCTGAATTCCGGTTTCAATATTTTTTTCATTGATCACATATGATTCTCCCAGCTCAAGTGTCAGGGCATTTACTCCCTGCTCAATAAGATTATGGGTGAGAGAAGAAGAAATTTCATCAGTATCCTGAATAATTAACAACCCGGAAGATAAAGCCAGTTCCTGAATATCTCTCTTCCGCGAATCATTGATAATAGGATCAATCAGGACATAGGGTATTGATTTATTCCAGTCATTGTGAAGATCCAAAACAAAAGCAGGATTGGTTTCCATAATAAACGAAAAGATTCGTGAAGCTATTCTTTGAGCAAGAGTACCTCTTTCGTTACCCGGAAAAGAACGGTTTAGATCTTCTTTTGTAAAGGCAATGCTTCTCGATACCATTTCAAAACCAAACGGATTCAATAAGGGAAAAGCATGTATACTTCCACGCAGCAATTTGTTCTTCAAACGTTTAAATATTTCCTGAACAATAACAGTCCCTCCTATTTCATCGCCGTGCATGCAGGCCGTTAACCATATTGTTTCTCCTTTTTCGGGACTTATTAATGACATATAGGGAATCCGTCGTTTGGATAGATCCGATCCCGTCAAAACCTTAACAAAGGAGTAATTCATACGATTTCTGCATTTGGAACTCATATTCAAAAAGCATTTCGAATTGGATTGAAGTTCCTCGCCGCAAGTGGCGAGTAATCTTCGATCCTTTTTTTGTTTATTATTTTTGTGCTCGCTAACCCCGCAGTGCTCCGTCGCTATAGCTTCGGCGACACGCGGATGGCGCAAGCAACAAGCTATGGGAAACCGAGTTTACGAGCTCGGCGAAGCCAATGCACTTGCAGGATTCAAAATTACTGCTTTACTTAATACGGGATATATTGGATACGGGGATTTTAATTCTTTTTTAATTTCAGTTTCATGTAATATTAATTTCATTGCATCATCTTTGCCCCCGAATTCTAAATATAGATTTCATATTCATGAGAAAATTCACAATCATTATCGTTGTTCTTGCCATGTCATTATCATTCATCTCATATTCTGCCAAAAAGAATGTAAGCAAGACTCAGGATCTAAAATCTAAACAAGAACAAAATAAAAATCTTCTAGATGAATCAGATGATGATTCTGCTGACTGGTAAATATAGATCCCAATTCATACAGCCGGTCTATTTCAGATCTGTTATCAAATTCTTTTACACTTATTATATCAAAGAAATGAAAGTACTACTTGCACTTCGTTCTACTTCTATGGTATGGTATCATGGTTTGTATCATAGAATAAACGCCGACAATCCATCAAGAGAATTTTCATTTTACAACTCGGTATCTCTTTTGATAATTGAATTGATTGCAGTGGTTTTTATTCATTATGAAATCAGGCACAAATGGAAAGATATTAAAAGAATGTTCATATTTAATGAATTGAAAGTGACAACATTATAAAAAATTAACGTATCATTATTAATCAAAGTTTCAACAAAAAAAGAAGTTATGCCATGAGAAAAACAAATGGATCAACACATAAAAAAAAGAACGGAAAACAAATACAGAACTCCTTTGGCCCGGTAAATAATCTGGAAGAATTTTTACAGCCAGACTGGTGGCGAAGAATTTTTAATTCGATGT
>CAZWFM010000068.1:0-8320 GCA_964633185.1 uncultured Bacteroidales bacterium
CAAAAAAGAGAAAAAGAAATTTAGGCTATTTTGGTACTGTGAGTAAGGCTGACGAAAAAAATACCAAGCTTCTTCTTGCAATGAAATAAAAAATCAAATTTATGTTTAATCAGAGTGTATTAGCTGTAAGATCACGTTAAAGCGTGACGCTAAGCATTCATTAATAATTTGTAAAATGCCACGTTCAGTAAATACAGTTGCCTCAAGGCAGAGAAGGAAAAAAATACTGAAAGAAACAAAAGGTTATTTTGGTAGACGGAAGAATGTCTGGACTGTTGCTAAAAATGCTTATGAAAAAGGCTTAACTTATGCATACAGAGACAGACGCTCGAAAAAAAGAAATTTCAGATCGCTTTGGATCCAAAGAATCAACGCCGGAGTAAGACCCTATGGTATGTCTTATTCTGAGTTCATTGATAAAGTCAATAAAAAAGGAATTTTGCTTAACAGAAAAGTATTAGCCGATCTGGCAATGAATCACCCCGATGCTTTTGAAGCAGTTGTTAAAGCAGTGAAATAAAAAATATTTCTTAAATAATCTTAAGGGAAGCAATTATTAAGCTTCCCTTTTTTATTTTTGATAAATAAACACTTTTTAAAATGAAAATCGCTCTTATTGGTTATGGCAGAATGGGAAGAGAAATTGAAAAAATACTCCACCAACGAAACCATGAAGTAATCTTAAAAATTGACATTGACAACCTGCAGGATTTTACTGTCCAAAACTTAACCAAGGCAGATGTAGCAATTGATTTTTCCATTCCCGATGATGCGTTTAATAACATCATCAAATGCTTTGAAGCCGGCATACCAATTGTTTGCGGAACCACAGGCTGGCTTGACAAATATGATGAAGTTATTACAATATGCAGGAAACAAAACGGAACTTTTTTCTATGCTTCAAATTACAGTATTGGAGTTAATTTATTCTTTAAGTTAAACAGGTACCTCGCCAGATTAATGAATGAGCATAATGAATACAATGTGGAAATTGAAGAAGTTCATCATATACATAAGCTTGACGCTCCCAGTGGAACTGCAATTCATCTTGCTGAAAGTGTTATTAACGAGTTGGATAGAAAAGAGAATTGGAAACTTAATGAATCCAAAGAAAAAAATACCTTATGCATTAAAGCCAAACGGGAAAATGAAGTGCCCGGAATACACAAGATCAACTACCATTCAGATGTTGATTTTATAGAGATTATGCATTCTGCAAAAAGCAGAAAAGGGTTTGCTTATGGAGCTGTTTTGGCAGCCGAGTTCATTTCAGATAAAAAAGGTGTCTTTTCAATGGAAGATATGATGAAAACAGATTAACAGAATCCATGAATTTTCGGCAAAATACCATAAAATTCACTCGTTTTCTGAAAAATCCCTTTTCCAGTTTCTTCATAAGTTCCGGGATTTATGTATTATTTGTCTTGTGGATTGGGAATTACTGGCTGTATTTCGGTTTAATAATCTTCGCTGATATATACCTTACCAAGTTTGTCAATTGGCGCTTTTGGCGTAAAAGAAAACCTCAGGGAGAAAAATACAAACTTTCAACTGAGTTTATTGATTCCCTGATAATTGCTGTATTACTGGCCATCATCATTCGAACATTTTTTGTTGAAGCTTATACTATTCCTACCTCTTCGATGGAAAAAACACTGGGAGTGGGCGATTATTTATTTGTAACCAAATTACGCTATGGCCCGCGTTTGCCAATGACACCGGTTACAATACCCTTTACTCATAATACACTTCCTTTTACCAGGAACAGCAAATCGTTTACCACATGGATTACATTTCCCTACGAAAGACTCCGGGGAATCAGTAAAATAAAAAACTATCAGGTTGTTGTTTTTAATTATCCCGAAGGAGATACGATCATTAAAGATCAACCCGACAAGAATTATTACCAGATGGTAAGGCAATTCGGCAGAGATTATATCAGGAGAAACTATAAAGTAATCTACCGTCCGATTGATAAAAGAGATAATTATACAAAAAGAGTAATTGGAATACCCGGCGATACTGTGCAAATATTGCATGGCCGGGCTATAGTAAATAAAAAATCTGAACCCCAATTTGGCAGCAGTCAGTTTAATTATTCACTTAAATCATATGGTAATTATGAAGATACAGCAATATTCAAGAAACTCGGAGTTTCTCTTTATGATATAAATTATAACGCATACAATTCCATATATAGTCTTCCACTGACACGTAAAATGTATCGCGAATTGCTGGATTCCGCCTATTTTAAAGCTATTATCCGCTATGAAAACACGGATCCCTCCTCTGTAAATAATCAGATTTTCCCTTATGAAGAAAGTTATTACTGGACTGAGGATAATTTTGGTCCGGTGGTTGTTCCTCAAAAGAATATCACGATTGAATTGAATATTAAAAATTTACCTTTGTACCGTAAAATCATTTCCTCGTTCGAGAACAATAAGCTCCGGGTAATAAATGATTCAATATATATAAACGATAAACTGTCAGATAAATACACCTTTCATAAGGATTATTATTTTATGCTCGGCGATAACCGACACAATTCAAATGATTCAAGGTACTGGGGTTTCGTTCCTGAAGACCATATTATCGGTAAAGCTACTGTGGTGTGGTTTTCTATTGATAAAAATAAAAAATGGTTTGGCAATATCAGATGGAATAAAATGTTTAAATTCATCCGGTGAGATATTAATATTGTTTTTAAAAAAATAACTATAAAATGAAGAATCTTATTGAGAAATATGGAAAACGAGAAATTATAAGGTTTTCAATTACTTTAATCATATATATTTTGTGGGTTATCTGGCTTGATAATTATTGGTTTCTTTTTGGAATACCTGTAATTGTGGATATGTACCTTACCAAAAAGGTAAACTGGACACCCTGGAAAAAAAGAGAAGGTAAAAATCACTGGGCAGTAGAATGGTTTGATGCGTTAATTTTTGCGGTAGTAGCTGTCACTATTATCAACATTTTTTTATTTCAGAACTATAAAATACCCACCGGATCAATGGAAAAATCACTTTTAATTGGTGACCATTTGTATGTCAGCAAAGTTGCTTATGGGCCCCGACTTCCAAATACTCCCCTGGCGATACCCTTTATGCAACATACTATTCCCGGAACAGATAGTAAATCTTATCTGGATTGGATACAGTTACCTTACAAACGTCTTAAAGGTTTTGGTAAAATAAAACGTGATGATGCCGTAGTATTTAATTTTCCTGCAGGTGATACGGTTTGCAAAAATAAATCCCTGCAAAGTGTCAGTTATTATTATTTAATAAGGGCAGAAGCTGAAAATTTAAGATACCTCGATAAATATGCCAATCAACCATTAAAAACCAATGAGGAATATTACCGCCTTGGAAGAGAAAAACTTTGGTCGGAACAGGAAATACTGGTCCGACCTGTAGATCGACGGGATAATTACATTAAACGATGTGTAGGAATTCCCGGAGACACACTGCAGATTAGTCATGGTCAACTCTACGCTAACGGGAAACCACAAAAAGAAATACCGGGGCTTCAGCACGACTATGCGGTAATTACAGATGGCCGCAGATTAAATGTGAAAAAGCTTCAGCAATTAGGCATAAGCGAAGAAGATCTTCAATATGGTTCCGGATTTATGCAAGTGCCTCTTACAAAGGAGATGGTAAATTCATTGCAGGAAAACAAATTTGTTCAAAAAATTGAACCTCTGTATCGCGAACCGGATTTCTATGATAACAAAATGTTTCCGCATGATTCAAGATATCAATGGAATCTGGATTATTACGGCCCTATTTACATTCCAAAAAAAGGCGAAACCATAGCAATCACTCTTGATAATCTGCCTCTGTATGAACGTATTATTGATTATTATGAGCAAAATGATCTCAAGGTAAAAGATAGTATCATCTACATCAATGAACAGCCCTCAACTACTTATACTTTTCATATGGACTATTACTGGATGATGGGCGATAACAGGCACAGAAGCCTTGATTCGAGATACTGGGGATATGTACCTGAAGATCACATTGTTGGAAAACCAAGATTCATATGGCTGTCCCTGAACAGGGATAAAGGCTTCCCGGCCAACATCCGAATTCGCAGAATGTTTAAGAGAATCAAATAATACGTTTTCGTTGAAAGAATAGATTTAAAAAGGGAATTCTTCTGTCGATTCCACTTTTACCTTTACAGTTTCCGGTTTTAATGCAGCCTGATGTATTTCATGCGGATAAACAAATATTGCTGTATGAGGATCAGTAACAGGGCAAGCATATTCGCAGGCACCACAACCGACACAAATATCCGGATTCACTTCAGGTATTGTCAGGTCATCTTTATAAGCAACCATATAGACTGCCTGGGTCGGACAATGTTCTGAACAGGAACCACATGCCGTACCTTCCGATTCAACAATACATAAGTGCTGTCTGAACTGCACCGTACCAACCTGGGTTGATTTTTTTGCTTCTTTTGTAAGAGGGAAAATAGCTCCTGTAGGGCAGACTTCTCCGCACTTAGTACATTCGTAATTGCAGAAGCCTGCTTTATTGTCAAGACGAGGCATCATCATGCCGGAAAAACCATATTCTAAAAATGCCGGTTGTAAAACACGGGAAGGGCATACTGAAACACATAACTGGCATGCTATACAATTGCTTTTTAAATGCCTTATGCTTCTTGAGCCGGGGGGACTTATTGGCCCGCGTGTAGAGAACCTTTTCTTACTGTGTTCATCCTCCTCATGGGTCTCTTCTGGTTTAGCCAATAAAGGATTTATACCCATGAATAAAATACTTGCTTTAATAAAGTCCCGCTTACTTACATCTGTGTCATTCACGCTTTCATCTTTTGTTCCCCAGGACTTCCTGTATCCAATAGAAGATTCTTCACAAACCTGAATGCAATTAAAACAAGAAATGCATCGGGTTTCATCTACATGCATTTCTTTAATATTGATACAATTGGCCTTACAAGAAGTCTGACACCTCCCGCATTGCGTACAGGATGAATTATTTATTTTTATTTTTAGCAACGAAGTTTTTGAAATTAGTCCAAGGATTGCACCAACCGGGCATATTGTATTACAATACAATCTGTCACCAAGGATTACCATAGCCATAACGGTGAACAGTATGGTTAAAGCAGCAAAAAATGGCAGGGGATGAAATACGTTAAATGTAAGAGGTTGAATAGAATAAACATTGAAATGAATGAGTAATTTTGAAACCACATTATTTAAGAAAATAAACACTGGCTGGTATAAGTTTGAAGCTATCCTTCCAAAATTTGCATAAGGATCAAGCCAGTTAATTGCAAATAATCCTGTAATAAATAAAGACAATACAGACAGACTCAATATTGTATACCTAAGGTAATTCAGAGGTTTCCTGAACTTTCTCCGTTTTTTCCTTCCTGGCAACTTCCTTTTAATAAATCCCATAACATCCATGAATATGCCCATAGGACAAAATGTTGAACAATATACCCGCCCGGAAAATACCGTTAACAAAATAATCAGGAAAAAACCCGAGGCAATAATTCCGGGTTGATGTGGAAATTTCAATACAGAAGGTAAAAATTGAAAGGATGTAAAGAATAATGTTATTTCTGAAGGAAGCTTGGCTTTCACATCCGAAAAAATCAAAACAAAACCTGCAAGGAACAGTATGGAAATGATAATCCTTGCAGGACGCAACCATTTCTGTTCTCTCATTAGATCATAATTCGTTTTATATTCAATGAATCAAGATCAGTAGTACCTACTCCCAATTTTTCAGCAAGACCAATATGTTTTACCCTGTCAGTCTCTATCCCGAAAACTTTTGTTGCGGCAGTGTCGGCGGCAACCATATCAGTTGATAGTATCTGGTATTTCATGATAGCAACATCATTGACTGACACTCCTCTTGGCCCATTTCTTTTCAGCACCCTGTATCCGTCAATTACATTAAGATCAGGTTTTTTAAAGGTTGCAAAATCTGCGATACACTGATGCAAATTATTTGCATGGTAATACCGCCTGTTCCATACAACTCCCATCAGGTTTTTCATTGTAAGAGACATTTGTGCACCACCGTGGTTCTTTAAAACAGGAACATTGATGAATACATCCGATTCAAGGATCAGTTCGTGTACTTTATTTTCCTTAAGAGAAACCCCTTTCGGTATATCAACATGTTGGTAATTGGCCTCTGTTGCTCCGGTAACTATTTGTCCTCCATTATCCTTTACTGCCTTTTCTATGCCCGAGTTTTTGTAGCACCGTGTCCATTCGTCACATGTTTTATCAAATACCATGACCCTTTTGGCTCCCGCATCGAGACAATGTTTGATAATCTGTCCAACAAGCCCGGGATTTGTGTTGGCTGCTCGTTCAGGAGAAGCATCCCATCCTATATTGGGTTTTACAACAACTGTCTGGTTTGGTTTCACAAAAGTTTTCATTCCTCCAAGCGCAGCAATGCCTGCATCAAACATTTCTTCCGGATTACCATCTTTGACGGCCACAAGGTCAAAAGGTAATGCATGGTTTGTACCCGATGCCAGCACAGTATTCCATCTTCCCATAGAGAACAATGCACCTGAAGTAAGGGAAGCAGCAACCGACCTGCGAATAAATTCTCTTCTTTTCATTGCATTATTATTTATTTTAGAAATTTAATGAAAAGACAAATCTTATCATGAACTTTCTTTATTTTCCATTATAATTTAAATTCAGTCTAAGGATGAATATATTTGTAATTTTGCAATTTGAGATCGAATTAATCACTTCAATGATTTAAAAATAGTATAGAATGATGAAAATATTGTACTTTGATTGTTTCACAGGTATAAGTGGAGATATGAATCTGGGAGCCTTGATAGACTTGGGAATACCTTCGGAATATCTTATTAATGAATTGGGAAAACTGAATCTTAAAGGCTATAGAATCAGTGTGAATAAAGACATCAAAATGGGCATTAGCGGTACGAAAGTAAATGTTGAGCTTATACATGAACAGAATCACAATCATCAGAAGCATTCACATCCTCATCGAAACCTCTCGGATATTAAAAAAATTATTCAGAGTAGTGCTTTGAATAAATTCGTAAAAGAAAAAAGTATTCAGATTTTTCAACTGATCGGTGAAGCAGAAGCAAAGATCCATGCAAAACATATAAAGGATATCCATTTTCATGAGGTAGGGGCTATTGATTCCATTGTTGACATAGTTGGCGCTGCAATTTGCATTGACTACCTGAAACCAGAAAAAATTTTATCTTCTACTGTAGAATTGGGAGGCGGATTTGTAAAATGTGCACACGGTACATATCCTGTTCCTGCTCCTGCAACTGCTGAGATTTTAAAAGACATACCTGTAAAAAAGGGAGCAGTTGATAAAGAAACTACTACACCAACAGGAGCAGCTATTCTGAAAGCTCTTGTTGATCAGTTTACCGATCAAATAAATTTCACTATTCATAAAATTGCTTATGGAATAGGCTATTATGATTTGCAGGTGCCCAATGTTTTGCGTATTTACTCAGGTGAACTTTCAGATTCCAATCATCTTGAAAAAGCCAGTGCACTGATGTTTGAATGCAATATTGATGATATGAATCCCGAATATTACGATTATCTTATAGATAATTTATTAGAAATTGGTGCACAGGATGTTTTCCTGGTTCCGATTATTATGAAAAAATCCAGACCTGCCGTACAACTTAATGTATTATGTCATTACGACAAACAAGAACAAATTGAACACTTGTTGCTAAAAGAAACAACTTCACTCGGATTGCGTTATTACCCTGTAACAAAATCAATGCTCGAAAGAAAACTTACAACAATTGAAACATCATTTGGGAAGATACGAATTAAAGAAGGGATTTATTCAGGAAAGTCAATTAAATTTAAGGCTGAATATGAAGATTGTGTAAAGGCAGCAAGAAAATTCAATGTCAGGTTGCAAGAAGTGTATTCGGAAGTAGAGCAGTGTGTGAAAAAACTGAACAAATAAAAATTTAATACAATGTGAGGCAACATATACCATTATAATTGATTAAACAATTAAACAACAGAAAATCAACTCTTTAAGTAGAATTATATACCCATGCACGAACAAAAACTAAGAGAGATCTTAACAAACATAAAAGAAGGTAAACTGCAACCCGAAGAGGCCTTGTCTTTATTTAAGGATTTTGATTACAAGGATCTGGATTATGCAAAAATCGATACTCACCGGCAATTGCGTACAGGTTATCCGGAGGTTATATTCGGGCAGAACAAAACTTCTGAACAGATAGCAGGTATTATTGAATATATGCTTGCACA
>CAZWFM010000069.1:0-8295 GCA_964633185.1 uncultured Bacteroidales bacterium
AGTTTCTGCCTTGCTCCCAAAAGTCATTAAATACGGTATATTTTCATCACCGGCCGGAACAGGTTGCCCAATTGATGTTGAGCAGATGAGTATGAAAATTGAAAGAAAACAAGTACGTTTCATTGGTTAAAAGAATAACTATTTTTTATGTCCGGTCGTATTTCAAATATACAACATCATTGAGTATAAATTTTATCTACGTAATCTTCAATAAAAAGTTATTAGTTTTAATCACCTATCCATTATTACTATTTGTTTGGTTACGCAAGCTTTCTGAATCTTATCAGGTTCGTTACTGTTTTTACCGGTCAAACCAAGTCTGACAATATAAATTCCTGGTTTATTGTAACTGTGTTCAGCATCAGTTGTACTTTCCATCACACCATCTCCAAAATCCCAATAATAATTTTTAATAGTAAATTGTTTAGTATGCGATTTTGATGCATCAAAAGTGATATTCTCATTTACATATGCCGTGTCAGGAATAATCATATAGGGTTGTTCCTTTTTTTCAATCAGCAAATCATATGTAGCTTCACTTTTTGATATTTCACCAGTCAGGGTATCAACCACATTCAACTGCACAAGATAATAGCCTGGAGAGTCGAAACAATGAACAACTCTTGTTTGTCTGAGAACTGTCCCATCTCCAAAATCCCATTCATATTTCATACTTGTTGTATCAAGATTAATTAATTTGGATTCATAAAATTCATAGCAATAGGTTTCCTCAATTTGTTCAGGACATTCGGCAAAACTCGGGAATGTTGAGGCAAACTGATAAATATCATCAGTCCCTCTTCGATTTGATGTAAAGTATCCCGTATCCATTTCTGTATTGGCAACAAAGGCAAAATCATCTCCTTTTGAATTAAATGGTTGAGGCATATTAACAGCATCAGTCCATTTATTATCCAACAGATCGCTGTAAAAAATATCTATCTCCCCTATGCCTTCGCGACCATCTGATGAAAAATATAATCTCGTATCATGGTAAATAAATGGGAATATTTCATTTCCGGAAGTGTTAATCTTTTCTCCTGCATTCACTGGTTCACTCCAATTGTTTCCTGTTTTTTCAGAATAATAAATATCGTATCCACCAAATCCATCAGGATTCTGAGCTGAAAAATACAGCCTGTTTCCATCATCACTTATGCAGGGAAAACCTACATTATACTCCTCACTATTATAGGAGAATTGTTTTGGAGACAACCAGCCTTCGTTACTTTTTGAAGAAATCATGATACCATTTAATGTATCCCCTCCAATCTTATCCCCAATTTTCCCTGATGCATTGATTGTTGATGTATAAAAAAGCATCTCCCCATCACGACTCAATGAAACAGAACTTTCATGGTAACGGGATATTAATTCTTTTGCAAATGGCTCTGGTCTTGTCCATCTTTTTTCACCTTTTGTCTCTGAAAAATACAAATTATAAAGGTATTCTCCTTCCTGATCGACTGTTACGACAATTATATCCTGCTTGCGATTGGAGCTGAAGATAATGCCATTTTTATAGATTGCAGGAGCCATTTCACTATAAGCATTTGTGTTAATCGGAAGACGATCTATCCGGAAGAAGGTTTGAGCATTGGCAAAATGGCCCACTATTATTAATAAAACAAACAATATGATTCTTACTGACTTCATAGCTTAAAATCCCCGGGGATTTGATGCATTTACTTTGTATCCGAATTTATACTGAATATTTATCTCATGAGATCCGGAAGTATAATCAGATACATCACCTATATTAATATCATAACTATATCCCAATGAAAATTGCCTGTTGAAATTGTAACCTATCAAAATTATTAAAGCCTCGCCATATCTGTATCCCAAACCGGCTTTGTAACTGTTCTTATACAATCCCATAGCATTTACAGAAAAACTAAAAGGATATGCTGCGCTAAATACCAATTGTGCTGAAGGTTCAATACTAAATTCAGAAGGCAGTGCTATTTTTCCTCCACCTGCAAAATGGTATTCATATTCCGAAATATCATGAGACATCTTGTATTTTCCTGATGCATCGCTTTTGTATCCAAAAAAACGGGGGATAGAAATACCTGCCCAATACATATCGGAATAATACAAAGCACCAAATCCGGCATTGGGAACAAAAAATGTTCGGTTGTTTTCATTAAATGCCTGATCATCATCTTCACGTAAATCAACATATTTTTGTGATCCGCTGTTCAATCCCAGCTTTAAACCCAAAGATAATTTGCCGGGCCCGAGATTGAATCTGTAAGCATAATTAAAATATATGCTTGTATAATTTGTTATACCAATACTTTCGTGTTCAAGCATTACTCCAAGTGCAACTTTGGGATTTTTCAAAGGAGCATGCACACTTACAAACTGTGTGGAAGGTGCGCCGTCCATACCTGTCCAGTTGTTCCGATAAAAAAAAATAAGGGCGAGTGCTTCCTGGTTTCCGGTCGCCGCCGGATTCAGGTATGTAAGATTCTGATCAAATAACGATACTTCCGCCGTTTGCTGAGCATGTAATTCAACTAAACAGAAGAGTAAAAAAGCTAATATTTTTATTCTTAAAATCATTTTCGCAACTCAACATAACCTTTCCTGTCTGGTAGCCCTTCTTCTTTGATTACATAAAAATAGGTGCCGACAGGAACAATTTTTCCTTTTTTATTCTCACCATTCCAAATTAGTTCATCTGTCCCATCTGTCTCAAAAATAACACTACCCCATCGATCCAGTATGATCAATTTTGCCGGATTCAGTCCACTCATATTTAAAATGAACTCATCATTAACACCATCACCATTTGGAGAAAAACCATTAAAAATAGCGAGATCGTTTACAACGATCAGTATTGAATTGCTAACAGGATCGCATGTGCCATTAATGACAGTCCAGCTAAGTTCATAGGTCCCAACCTCCGGAAAATCAACCCTGGTATTGTTTAATGTTGAATCCTCAAACGATCCGGAACCTGTTGCAAATTGCCAGTATCCAACTCCAACATCAGGCAGCTGAGCATTCAGTGTTGTGTTAAACGTGTAATCAAGATCCTGATCTTCACCGGCTATAGCTTCCTGTGGCTGCTCATAAAAAGTTACCAAGATTTCATCTTCATCTGTACAGTTCCAGTTTGTTTCAGTCCAGACAAAATTGTAAACATCATATTCAGATACAGAAGCACTAGCATTCGAGTTTGTCGGATCATCAAATACAACATCTTCTCCCGACCACAAACCTGAACCGGCAGACGGACGGGCTGATAGAGCCGCTGTTAAACCACAGGTTTCAACATCATCTCCGGCATCTGCATCAGGAACTTCAAAAGCTGTAAGTTCAACAGCATTTACAAAACCGGTTTCATCAGCCTGACATAAGCTGTCATCTACAATCTCAAGAACCCTGATCGATGCAGATTCTGTGGCTGCGAAGGAGAATTCTCCTTCCGGATCTGAGATATTGGTTTCGGTATGATTGATATTTCCTCCTCCAACTGTCATTGACCATGGTCCGTTACCCGACAGGCTATAGTTTATGGCAAGCAAATCGCCGGCACACAGGGTATCAATACTTCCTGCAATATCTCCTGCAGGCAAAGGATTAATATCGATCAGCACTGCAAAAGAAGTATCTTTGCATTGCGCATATTGTCCTGATGAAACAAACCTTCTATACGATATTGTATCGGTTAGGGAGGGAGAAGTAAAATGAATATGCGCATGGTCCCCGAAAGCCGGTTGCCAGCCAGATCCGTCAATCCATTCTTCCCAGATATAAGCATAAGATCCGCTGCCTCCTTCCGGGCTGGAACCTGTCAGTTGTTTCTCTGAGCTGGAACAAACATACTGTGTTGCCGTTCCTGTTATGCTGTTATTGGATATTGAATTGTAGACCTCAATAAAAAATGAAGGTGAGGTTGTATCCTTGCAAACTGCATCACTCCCCGAATACACTATTCGTTTATAATATATATTATCTGTCAATACTCCTGCAGGATAATCCGTCCCGATAGCTCCTGCAATTACAGAATAATTTTCATCATCTGTACTTTCCATCCATGCAAAAGTGTAAGTGCCATCTCCACCGCCAAGCTGTGCAGGCGTTGTTGCCTTCACAATGCCTGCGTTCGTATATTCACAAATGGCAGTATCTGCAATCGGGAAAAAAATATTATTGCTTATGGGTTCCAATACCGTAATAGAATCAATATTGCTGGTATCAACACATACTCTATGAGATGTAACCACACGTGTATAATAGGTTGTTTCAAACAGATCTCCCTCAATCAAAATACTATCTGAAGAAATATTGTTTCCCCAGTCTATCAGACCATCCTGCCCGGAATACCAGTTGTAGCTATAATACCCATCTCCGCCGCTTACATCGCTGCCTGTTAGCGGGTAGGGAGGACTCTGACCTGAACATAGCGTATCATAAATAGCAATCGTATTGTTCATAAGAGAAGGGTAAACAAATACTTCTAAGGAAAATGCCGTATCATAAACATATTTTTCGGGAGGTGTAAAAGGATCATCGGTGAGTGTATCCAGGATGACCCTGGTATAGTAAGTGGTATTGGTTATTTCATCGGGTTGAAAACTTAACATATCCCCTGTTCCGCTGGCAGTCACCCAGCTTGAGCCATCATCGCTCTGAAGCCATTCATAAATATACGAAACCGATTTGCCTCTTGGCAAACTTCCTTTAATCAGTTTTGGCTTTCGTCCTTCACATATTGTATCCGGCCCGTCGATGGTATTGAACAGAAATCCGTTCAGGGGAAGCTGAAGATTGGCTAAGGTACTTCCCGGATCTCCATCAATGGCCTCAAGATCCAGTTCCTCTGCTTCTCCTCCAAGTCCAGGTGAAATGTTGTATGAAACATTACCGGGCAAACTGGTTCCGGAATACCATACAATTCCTCCTCCTCCCCCTCCTCCGGCTCCCGTAAGAGAATCACCGGTAGAACCTCCGTCACCACCCTGAACATCCAGGTATAAATCATCTGGGCCTGCAAATACACTTACATCCAGCAATATGCCTCCGCCTGCTCCTCCTCCGCCTGCTCCTGCAGTTGCCAATCCTCCTACAGATTCCCCTGAGGCATAAATACCGCTGTTGTTATTATTCTCAAGCGTATCGGTCATAATGATCACAATTCCTCCTCCGTCTCCTCCCTTTGTAGCTGAATGATTTGCATCCTGTACGGAAGATCCGCCACCGCCTCCCATGGTTACCCTGTTGCTGTTAAACCCATAAAAACTCGCTGTCAAAGCCAATCCTCCTATTGAATTTTTATACGTTGTACATTCCGATTTTTGATTGCCTCCGTTTCCTCCACTGCCATAATGAGCTCCTCCTGCTCCACCGGCATATTTGCCAAGACCCCCGCCTCCCCCGTTAATTGCCGAGCCCGTTCCTTTGGTATAGACCGAACCAAAACTGACCATTATAATCCCTTCTCCTTTTCTTCCTGCTACTCCCTCAACAGAATCATTAAAATATAGTGTGTCGATTGTATTTTCCCTGCATCCGCCAATAAAACCGGGTTCAGGTTGCCCTCCCGGAAAACCTGCATTGCTTGCTATAATATCATCATCCAGTATAAGTTTCTTAAATATCACAAGAGCAATTACACCGCCGGTTGTTCCATCCCATTCTTCGGCTAAAACAGGATAGGAACTGGTTACTGTAGCGTAATTGGCTTCATAGATCTTTACCAGTTGTATTTTCTCGGCATTTGAAAATTTTGCAGAATTGATAGTCACTGTGAATTCAACCCTCACACCACTGACACTTCTCACTGCCAGCATTTCAAATCTTCCCCCATTCCTGAAAGTAGACCAGGTAAGATTTGTTGTTGGAAAATCCCCGCCTGGCAGTACTTCCACACCGGTCATCTGCATCAATATTACCTTATCGCCGGGTTGCAGATCTCCCGGTGCTGCAGTCAGGTCAACATAATCATCGGTAACAACATCTACCTCGTAATACTTATTCATTATACCGCCAATGGGATTCAATTGGGAAATAGCTGAATGACTTATACTTAACAGAAAAATATAGACTAAAAATTTCTTCAAAAGTCTCAAAATTTTAAGTTCCTTTCAAATATATAAATTATATATACGGTCAAATATACATTATGTTAACAATTCAATACGGATAAACTCCTTTGATTTAGCTTATTCCCGTATTTTCTTTTCAGTTTTTACCGGAAATTCAAGCTTAAAAACAGTCCCTTCGTTGAGTTTGGTTTCAAAACTTATTTCTCCTTCCAGGTGATCCATGATATTTTTGACTATGGCCAATCCCAAACCCATTCCACTGCTTTTTGTAGTAAAATTGGGCATAAACAATTTTGGTTTTATTTCGTCCGGTATTCCTCTTCCATTATCAGATATCAATACGATAACCTTCTGAGAGCTTTTCTCAACATTTACCCTTATCTCACCCATTCTATCATCAGGAACAGACTGTATTGCATTCTTAATAATGTTCATGAACAAACGCGAAAGTTGTTCTCTGTCCGCATTGATTTTAATATCGGAATACTCAGATGAAAAATAAATTTTATAATTTGCAGCTCCTTCAAAAAGATCAACAGATTTCTTCAATATTTCTATCAGGTCAACACGTTCAATTTTTGCTGCAGGCATCTTGGCAAAGTTTGAAAATTCCGTTGCAATTGCTGAAAGGTTATCAATCTGCTCGAGCAGTGTATTGGTAACATTTTTTAAATATTCCTCCTGGTTTTCATGCTTGTCGTTCCATGATTTTTGCAAATGCTGTACGCTTAATCTCATGGGTGTTAAAGGATTCTTAATTTCATGCGCTATCTGTTTTGCCATCTCACGCCAGGCAGATTCTCGCTCAGACCGGGCTAATAATTCGATACTCCGTTGAAGTTCGATTACCATCCTGTTATACTCATTCACAAGATTGGCAATTTCATCTTTCCGTTTGTAATGAATCTGTTCAAACCCGCTTCCTAATTTTAAATCTCTGAAGCGCAATTGCAAAAGTTCAAGGGGCCTGGTAATCTGATCAGAAATCAGGATCGTAATAACAATGGTTATCAATATCAGAATAACGTATATATTGATGATGGTAACAATCAAAGCAGACAAAGAAGCCTGTAGTTCTTTCTGCTTGGTAAAATAAGGCAGATTCAAATAGGCCAGTAACTTTCCTTCCCTATTTTCAAACGGAGCATATGCTGATAGATAGGATAATTTGCTGATATTCTCCCGATGAATGAATTGAGCTCTTTTTTCATAAGATAATTTAAAAAAAGCAGTTGGATCCATTTTTGTTCCTAACAAACCTCTCTGAAAAATTTCTGCCCGGGATGTAGCAAGTAACTGTCCGTTTGGATTGTATAAATTTATATCTGTATAAAAAACATCTGAGAATTTTATTAAAAGTTGGTTTAAATTATCATATCTATTCGCTTGCCAGTCGGTAGTTAGCTCATCTTCAAATTCCAATTTATGAGTTAGTTCAATCAATATGGAATGGATTTTTTCATGAAGGACCTTATCCTGGTATTGCCTGTAATTTCTGATATTTAGCCAAATTGTACTTCCTGCAATTAAGATAAGTGAAATTAAAAGTATTGAAATTATAGTAAACTGGATTTTACTTCTCAGATTTCCAAGAAACCGGATCTCAGATTGATTTAAATTGTGGACGGCAACAACAAGTATAAGGCATAAATAATAAAAAAGAAAAAGATAGGAGAATGCTATTAATACATCTATAAATTTAGGTTTAGGCAAGCTTAATACAATTAAATTATCTGATTCGGAACTGTACAAAAGATGTTCATAACCATCCAGAGTGACCTTTTGAAATACTGATTTTAAATTTCCAAAGACTTTGGAACTCATACTATAACTAAAATCGCCATATTGCGCAACCAGATCCCCCTTGTAATATTTGGCGTAGGAATATTTATCGATCAGTCTTTCCTGGTGAAACTTCTGATCAAGCAATAATTCGGGATACCCCAACAGATCTTGTGTGATTTTAGAGTCGAGTTCAATGAACAAAGTAATCTCATCAGGAAATTCTGCAATCTTAAACGGAAACCGACCAATATAGCTGATCCTTCCGGTATAATTATCAAGGTAATAAAAATTGGATCCCGGCAAACCCAGGCCTATTTCACTGATAATATCATCAAAAAATCCATAACAATAGAACCACCGGTAATCCGGAATTTCAATCAATACACTATCGGCAGGACCACATAACGTGATCTGTAAATTGTATTTATTCCAATACCCCGTAAAATAA
>CAZWFM010000070.1:0-8165 GCA_964633185.1 uncultured Bacteroidales bacterium
CAGTAATTTACACGCCATATAAGAGTTTTTGAGTACCTTACTTACTGCCCATCAAGAATATTTGAGAGCCCTGAAACCATTGTTATCTACAGGGTAATACATTAATTGCCTTCATTACCAAATCGATTAATTAAATCTTACAACCATGAGAAGATTTTTAATTCTCTTCATTATTCTGTTGTTCCCCTCACTGGGTTACTGCCAGATAGCCGTAACGGGTCTGGTTACCGACGGCACTAGTTCTGAGCCGCTGCCAGGAGTTACAATAGTACATAAAGGCACGTCAAAAGGAACTATAAGTGATGCCGATGGCAATTTCAGCATCGAAGTGGACAATGAAACATCCATGCTTGTATTTTCTTATGTCGGGTACCTCACCGATGAAATTGTCGTGGGTAACCGGACCCAAATGGATGTGATGCTGGTCCCTGACCTTGTAAACCTGGAAGAAGTGCTCGTAGTGGGATATGGAACTCAGAAGAAAAGTGTAGTTACCGGAGCTATTGCCAAGGTAAATGGCGAAGAACTTGAAAAATCGAAAGCTACCCGTATTGAACAATCTTTACAGGGCCTTTCAGCCGGTGTATTAATAGTAAATAATTCCGGTCAGCCGGGCGACAATCTCACCATCCGTATCCGGGGCACAGGCACCAATAATGATGCCGATCCGTTGTTTATTATTGATGGACTGCCCATAGGCAAAGAAGGCCTGGATTATCTTAATTCAAGCGATGTGGAATCGGTTGAAGTCCTTAAAGATGCTGCTTCCTGTGCAATCTATGGGGCCAGGGGAGCAAATGGCGTAGTAATTATCACAACAAAACAGGGAGCAAAAGGAGACAAATTCCATGTCAGTTATGAAGGCTATATCGGATTCCAAAACCCCTGGCATAAGCTTGAGATGCTTAATGCCGATCAATATATGGATATCATTAACGAAGCCGGCACAAACGATGGAAGGACAACTCCCTATTTTCCGGATGAAATGAGAGATACTGTAAACTGGAGCACCGACTGGCAGGATGAGATGTATTATTACAACGCCCCTAAAACCAGTCACACCGTATCTTTCTCCGGCGGCAGCGACCGCGGGACTTATTCATCTTCCTTATCCTATTATGCGCAGAATGGTATAATAGCCAAAGGAAAATCCAACTTTGAAAGAATGACCTACCGTTTAAATACCACGCGTGAATTCGGAAAGCTTTTAACTGGCAGCAATATTACGCTGGCCAACATAAACAGCAAGAATATTGGCACCAATACGCAGTATGGAACCGGTATAAACCAGGCATTGAATATGCCTCCTGTAGTGCAGGTAAATTATAGCAACGGCACCTATGCCGTGCCAAACGATTATGGTATTGGGCTCCAGGAAATTACCAATCCTGTGGCTCTTCTGAGCATTCTGAATCAGAAAACAGAAACGAATAAAGCGCTGGGTAATATTTACGGAGTTTTAGAACTGATTAAAGGATTGAAATTCAGGACCGATTACGGCATGGAATACGCTGTAGTAGATTACAAAAGTTATACTCCTGTTTATTATATCGATGCCACGCACAAAAACGACAGCCTTAGTTCAATGAACCAGAGTTATCACAAGTATGTAACCTGGAACTGGGAAAATACCCTTGTTTATAATTTTTCGGTATCCGGGCATAACGTAATAACAATGATCGGAATGACCCGCTACAGGTCCTGTGATGAGGATATTTCCTCGACCAAACAAAACCTTATCTTTGATGATCTGGATCATGCCTGTTTTGATAATGCACAAAGTACCTATGCCATAACCACCGGAGGTTATAACGAGCATACACTGGCATCCTATTTCGGACGATTGAATTACAATTACGATGAAAAATATTTGTTTGAAGGTGTCTTAAGGATTGACGGCTCCTCACGGTTTGGTACCGATAACAGGTATGGATATTTTCCATCTGTATCTGTTGGATGGGTGCTCTCCCGGGAAAACTTCTTCCCCGAATCCAAAATACTGAATTTCACTAAAATAAGGCTAAGCTGGGGCCAGAACGGAAGTGAAAACATCGACGATTTTGCATATACCTCTACACTGTCCAGCAATCTGCTATACTATTTTGGCGATGACCAGACGGCCTCATACGGTGTTCAGCCTTCGAGATATCCCAATACGGTCCTAAAATGGGAAACCTCTGAACAGCTCGATCTGGGACTGGACATGGCTTTTCTTTCAAACAAGCTGACATTCACTTTTGACTATTACAATAAAAAAACCAAAGACTGGCTTATTGAAGCTCCTGCAATGCTGGAAATTGGTAATACAAGGCCTTATGTAAATGGTGGCAAAGTTCGGAATACCGGTTTTGAAATAGAACTGGGATACAAGCATTATCTTGCTCATGACCTTAAACTTAATGTTTCCTTAAATGCTTCGACCAATAAAAACAAGGTGTTGAGTCTGAATAATGAAGACGGTGAACTAACAGGAGGAGAAGGAGTAAAAGGACAAGATGCCATACTCCGGGCCGCCGAGGGAGAGCCCCTTGGCTATTTCTGGGGTTATATGACCGACGGAATTTTTCAGAATGAAGCAGAACTTGACGAATACAGTGAAATACAGCCCAATGCCAGGGTGGGTGATCTGCGATTTGTTGATGTTAATCAGGATTCAACGATTGATGACAATGACAGGGTAAATCTGGGCAGTCCTTATCCGAAGATAACCATGGGGCTAAACTTCAACCTCGAATGGAAAGGTTTTGATCTGTATATGTTCTGGTATACAGCTCTAGGACACCAGGTATGGAATGCAAATCGCCGCGATGACCTGAAATATGCTAACTTTTCCACAAAGGTATTGGACCGGTGGACCGGAGAAGGAAGCACAAACGAGTATCCCCGGGTAACCATTTCGGACCCCAACGGAACCTGGAAAAAACCTTCCGACTTTTATCTTGAAGATGCCGATTTTATCCGGCTGAAGACTTTAACAATAGGTTACACCTTACCTCCCGGGATTATCAGTAAATTGAAACTGGAAAAAATCCGTATTTACCTTACCGCTGAAAACCTTTTCACATTTACAAACTACACAGGTATGGAGGTCGAAGTAGGCGGTGATCCGCTGAATATAGGTATTGACCACGGAACCTATCCCTTGTCAAGGACTTATATGGCAGGCATAAATATAAACTTCTGATCCGATCATAACTATTAATCAGGTATTAAATTAAAACAGTATGAAACAGAATATAATTCATAAACTTATATTAATTGGAGTAGGAATGGCCATATTCCAGTCGTGTGCCGACGATTTTCTTGAACTAGAACCTAAAACCAACCTGCTGGAAGCCAATGCTTATAAAACAGAGGAAGATGCATACAGCGCGGTTATTGCTGTTTACGATGCCTTATCGGTGCAAAACTGGAGTTTTGTGCCCATTACGGCAGATATATTTTCTGATGACGCTTATTGCGGTGGTGAATCAGGTGGGGGTATGTGGCAATGGCAAGCCCTGGAGACTTCCATCATTGATGCCGATAACTCAGAAGCTGAAAATCTTTGGAACCGCTGTTATTCAGGGATTTACAGAGCCAACATGTTTTTCGACAAAGAGGATGGGATCGAATGGACCTCTGAAAATTACAGAACCCGCCTTCATGCCGAGGTCAGGGTACTGCGTGCTTATTTCTATTGGGATCTCGTTCGTCATTTCGGTTGGGTGCCTGTTGTTACCGAACTTTTACCCAGCAGCGAGGATTATAAAAGCAACCCGCAGAAAAACCCGGATGAAGTCTACGGTTTTATTGCGGAAGAATTGCTTATGGCACTTCCTGATCTTCCCGAAACAGTAGTCTCTTCCGAGAAAGGACGTATCACACAGGATGTGGCAAGAATATTACTCGCCCGTATCTACCTGTTTTATGAAGGATTTGCAAAACCGGTGCTTGGTGTAACAAATGATTTAAACTGCAATGGCACGGAAATAAATAAGGCCTATACGCTGGCTGCAATGGAGGAAATCATTTCCAGCGAACGATACAGGCTGCTTGATGATTACAATGACGTCTTTGCATGGGATAACGAAGGCAATGACGAAACCATATTCGAATTTCACTATAGCGATGTAAGCGGTACAGGCGATTGGGGCGGATGGACACAGGACGGCAACTTCTCTGCAATTTTTTATGGTCCGCGCAGTCCCGACCCGGATTCTGTTTATTCGTCAGGCTGGAGTTTTGCCGTACCCACATGGTCGCTATATAATGAGTTCGAAGAAGCTGATTCCGTGAGGCGTAAGGTTAGCATCTTTAATGCTGATAAGGACCTTAACAGTTATTCTGCCGGATTTCAGAATACAGGGTACTTCAATCATAAGTACATGCCACAAGCCGCATATTACCCTACAAATGGCGGATCTACCGAGCTTAACTGGCCAAAAAACTATATTGATATGCGCCTGGCAGAAGTTTATCTGATAGCCGCTGAGCTTTACATCGATGAAAATCCTGAAAAAGCTGCCGAATACCTGAATAAAGTACGTACCCGGGCAATGGGCGAATCTGCTGCACTTTCGTCAGTTACACTCGATGATATCTACCATGAAAGACGTATCGAATTTGCTGGTGAAGGACACCGGAAATGGGACCTGCTTCGCCGTGGTCTCAATTATGCTAAGGAATGTATCGATGCAAGCTGGGATGTGCCGGACGGGCTATCCAATGCAGATGAATTTACAGGCAGAGAATTCAACATTGATACATGGGGAATGCTTCCGATACCGGAATGCGAAATCAGACTGGCCAACAATGGAGTACTGGAACAAAAAGTTCCGGCATTTCGCTAACTCAGGCACATTGCAAGAATACTTCCGGATGTATTTCTCCATTCTGCAAGGAACACATCTTTAGTATTTTATGACTATCTTCATCATTTAAAAGCAAAGCAATTTCCATTATTATTGTAATTTGCTTCTTTTACATAGAGATATAGCTGTGGTTGCCTGTTGTGATATAGTTCATATAAACCTCACAGGATAAACCTGCATTATTAATGAGAGTCGATTTGTACACGTGAAAAGCAAGCCTGTAATACTAACCCTCTTTATCCTTTACAACTGTCTGATACCATGTCATTCCGTACCTTACACCGATGTGGGAAACCTTCAGTTCTCGAAATTGACGCAACAAAATGGTTTGTCACATAATAACATCGAATGCATTTTCAAAGATACTGATGGTTTGGTCTGGTTTGGCACACGCAACGGACTATGCAGATTTGATGGTTATACGATTAAAATATACTGGTCAGGAAACAACCCGGCCTCCATATCCGGAGATCGTATTTTGTCCATTGCAGAAGATAAAACAGGAAATTTGTGGATAGGCACTTACTCCAGCGGATTAAATAAATTCAACAAACAAACGGAAACCTTTACACGTTACAATCACATTGATGCTGTTAATGAACGAATAAACCGCATTAAGGTGTTCCGTGACAGTACCATCTGGATCTGTACGAATAAATGTCTGGCCAGGTATATTCCAGAAACCGACAGCTTCAGAATATACCGGGCACAACATCCTGATCAGTTTTCCATTAATTCAAACTATATCTATGATATTATTGAGACAAGTCGTGATGAAGTGTATATTGCTACTGAGTCGGATAATATACAGCGGTTTGACAGGAATACGGAACAATTTTACAACATTACCTATAAGCGGGTAAAGGAATTAAACAGCAACTACCGAAAACGGATCGTAGAGGATGCAAATGGTGTTTTATGGATCTCAGCAAATGTCCACGGGCTGTGTTCCTATAATCCTGTAACAGGAGAATCCGAGATTTATCTTCAGGGGGAAGGCCAGCTAACCACTAACATTCTTAACGGTGATATGGCTATCGATAGTGATGGCAAACTATGGATCTGTACCGACGGAGGAGGAATTAATATCCTTGACCCGTTGACAAAAGATTTTCAGTATATCAGAGAAAATGAAAAGAGAGAAAACAGTTTGTCTACCGACCATATTTATTCCATTTACTTTGACGAGCTGAATACGATCTGGATCGGCACCTTTGGCGAAGGTGTTAACTATTCTAATCCCAACAGGTATAAATTCAACGCTCATTTTATTGCTCCGAACGATCTGGATATTCTAAAAGGAAAATCTGTGATCAGTATTTACCAGGATCATAAAAAACGTCTGTGGGCAGGTACTGACGGGAATGGACTGTTCAGGTTCGATCCTGACGGAAATGTTTATCATTACAACCATGATCCGCATAATTCCAATTCACTAAGTACCGATGTAATTACCAGCCTTAATGAAGATAGTAAAGGGAATATTCTCATTGGCACGTATTCGGGGGGATTACATTCCTTTGATCCTAAAAAGAACAACTTTGTTCGATTTAATAACAATCTTTCGCCGGAAAGAAGACCAAGTTCCAGAAATATCTGGCAAATTCTGCCTGACAGTAAAAACCGGATCTGGCTTGGACTATTAGGTAAGGCTGTGGATCTCTATGATCAGGAAAAAAAAACCTTTATTAACTATGGTCCTAATTCCGCCCTTTTGGGTAAAATTAACTTTGAGAATGTCATGAGCATCATGGAAGACAGCAATGGAGACATCTGGTTTGGCACCGAAGGAGACGGTATCTATATCCTTGATAGTGAAACCGACCGTCTGTTAAGAATTGCCTCCGATTCTTCAGTTATTATGACAAGAGGTATTATCAAATGTATGTACCAGGATAAGTGGGAAAATATTTGGATAGGTAGTGAAGGACAAGGCTTGTTCCGGTTTGACAAAAAAAATTACCGGTTAATAAATTATTCTGTAAAAGAAGGCTTACCCAATAATATCGTGCAAAGCATTATTGAAGACAGTCAGGGAAATCTGTGGTTGGGAACTTCTAATGGCTTATGTATTTTTAATCCCAAGACAGAAAAAATTCAAATGTTTATCAAGGAAGATGGCTTAAGTGGTAACGAATTTAATCAGAATTCACTCATCCGCTTGAGTGATGGCCGCTTAGCCATAGGCTCAACAAAAGGTCTTGATATTTTTTATCCGAAAGACATACAGCTAAACCAGAACTTACCAAGGATCATTTTTAATAAGCTCGAAATCCTTAATAAGGAAGTTAAAGCAAGAACAATAATAAACAACCGCCTGATCCTTGAAAAGGATATAAATTATACCGAGTCAATTGTCCTTACTCAACGGGAAAAGGTTTTTTCATTGGAATTTGCAGCTCTCAATTATATTCTGCCTGAAAAATGCCAATACAAATACATGCTTCAGGGTTTTGACGACGACTGGATACAAACCGGTCCCGGTTATCGCCGGGCCTGCTATTCCAATCTTGAGCCAGGTGAATATATTTTTCGTGTGAGAGCTTCCAATAACGATGGCAAATGGGGTAACAATGAACGCAGATTGAATATCCGTGTCCTGCCTTCTTTCTATAATACATGGTGGTTCAGACTACTCATAATTATTGTCCTGCTGGTAATTGCCTATTTCATATACCAGTATCGTCTAAACCTGCATAAGAACCATTTCCTGAAAACACAAACCGAACAGGAGAAAAAAATTATTCAGCTTGAAAAAGATAAACTGGAAATGGAATTGCAAAAACTGACATTTCATATTATTAACCGTAACCGTGTTCTGATCGAACAAAAAAACCGTTTGATCGGATTATCGGTAAAGGCCAAGGAATCCGTTAAAACAAGTCTCGAAGATGTTATAAGCATTATCGACGAATACCTGAATGATGATAAAGACTGGGGGTATATCGAACCCCAACTCGATAAAGTATATAACAACTTTGTGAGCAGGCTGAAAGAAAAACACAGGGAACTGAATTTATCAGAGATCAAAATTGCGGCATACGTACGGATGAACCTGAGCACCAAAGAAATATCCGAATTCATGCATAAAACAACACGCGCTGTAGAAAACGACCGCTATCGTCTGCGGAAGAAAATCGGCCTCGACTCTAACGATTCACTTCAGCAATACCTGATGAATTTGTGATCAACCGCTCCAGGTAAATTCATCAGCTATCTGTCCTTAAACCGGAAAATCATTTTTCAGCCATATTATACAGGAATAACAGTTAAACCCGAATTAATCAATAGGAGTTCAGAATGAACGTACTA
>CAZWFM010000071.1:0-1350 GCA_964633185.1 uncultured Bacteroidales bacterium
ATTGTTTTGTAATCTGAAATAATGATAAATCGCACTGAGAGATAATTTTTCGTTCACATGAAACTCAGTATCAAAATATAGGTCTATTAAACCTCCACCGGATGTTCCTTTTGGAATGTTTGAAAAGTAATCCATCGAGCCATAGTAACGATGTCTTGTCCCGTATAGCAAGTCAAACAAATGATCTTTCTTAAGGTATGCAGAGTCAGTACTGGCGTAATTATGTCCGGAAATAAAATCAATTCCTGCCGCAAAAGATAGATGCTTGAGTGAATATTCCGATCTCAGATTCCAGAAGTATGCAGATACTTCATCACCTTCCCGGTTCTTGCCAAATTGATAATAAGCGCTTCCGCCAAATATAAAATCGGCAGGTGAATAAGCAAGAAAAATACCAGGTGTATTCTTGAAGTAAATTCTTTCCGTTTTTTCCGGGTTTTGAAATCCGGATGCGATGAAAATCAGGTTTCCGGAAAAATTTTCCTTCAACTTCTTTTCGAGGTATACATAATTTAAGGTTTTCATCTTGTCTAATGGGTATGGTTCCTGGAAAAGAAGCTCTTTATTGTTGTTATAGGAAATGCCTGCGTCAAAAGTAAAATTGCCCTTGTATTTGAAAACCAATGCGTCGTATGACATTCCATTCTGGTTCCAGTTTCTCGCAGCAAGAAGCCGTTGGTCAGCATATTTCAATTCCTGTCGCCCGAATTTGATTGATGCACGATCAGAAAAGTAATATTCCAACCAGGCTTCTTTCAGATCGATACTTGCATCATCTCCTGTTACTCCGGTCGAGCTGTAATTCTGTTCATCACCCCAGACTCTGACATCCTGGATCGAAAAAAATATACTGTATTTTTCTTTTGTAAAACCAAGTCCAATTCTGCTTCTCTGACTAACAAAAAATGCAGGCAAACCGGCAGTATCCGATAATTGTTTGTATCCATCCCTCATTTCAAATCTTGGCCGTAATTCAGCATTGACAGTTACCTGTGATTTAACTGGAACAAATGGAATAAATAATAGCATCATCGCTACAATGGATAATTTTCTCATGATATTGTAATGTTTGGTTCATTGTGATTAGTTAAAGCTGCCTCTGAGGTATGCTTTTGTAATTTCGTTTTTCGGGTTATTAAAAAATTCTGATGCTTCGCCTTGCTCAATGATCTCGCCTAAATACATAAAAATAATGTAATCGGCAATACGCTTTGCTTGTCTTAATGCATGAGTTACAACTATAATAGTATAATGGTTTTTCAATTCCAGAAACTTGTTTTCAATTGCCTGACTTGAAATTGGATCCAGTGCAGATGTTGGTTCATCTGCAAGAATTATCTCAGGATCAAC
>CAZWFM010000071.1:1450-8118 GCA_964633185.1 uncultured Bacteroidales bacterium
AAATTGGATCCAGTGCAGATGTTGGTTCATCTGCAAGAATTATCTCAGGATCAACAGCTAATCCTCTTGCCAGACACAATCTTTGTTGTTGCCCAATTGATAAACTGCTGGCCGGACTATACAAACGATCTTTTACTTCATCCCAGAGATTTGCCTGTTTCAGGTAATGTTCAACCCGAAATTTCAGGTACCTTTTTTTCTTTCGTCCGCTAATCTTCAGACCGTAAGCAACATTGTTAAATATATTCATGGGTAAAGGGGCAGGTCTCTGAGAAAGCAGCCCCATTTTTCTTCTCAGGTCATTTAAGTCTAAGATTCCATTGTAAATGTTATTCCCGTTGAGTTCAATTTTACCGTTTATTTTTACATCGTTATTAAGGTCAGTTAACCTATTCATACTTTTTAAGAGGGTTGTTTTTCCACAGCCTGATGAGCCGAGTATAACGGTTATTTTCTTTTCAGGGATTACACAATTAAGATTCTTCAGGATATATTCTTTTCCGATACTTAAATGAAAGTTTTCTACATGTATTTTTTCTTTTATCATGGCTGTATTATTTAATATCGTTTTTCATAAATTTTTGGCTAATTGTTCTTCCGGTAATACTGATTAGCAGGATAATAATGGTAAGTACGACTGCCGCAGCATAAGCACGTTCCTGAACTTCAGGTATGGGAGAACTTAGTTGAAAAAATATTGAAAGAGGAAGTGTTGCCGCAGGTTGTGTCAAAGATTTTGGTATGTTATCAGTAAATCCTGTTGTGAAAAGAACAGATGCAGCATCGCCTATTGCTCTGCCAAAGGAAAGGAGTATTGCTGTTGCTATGCCTGGAATGCCTTTTTTAAAAAAGATCTTATAGGCGATTTCAAATTTTGTGGATCCAAGAGACATAGCTGCTTCATACAAGTTTAGCGGTACTGTTTTCAATGTTTCATCCATACTTCTGATCATGATAGGTGAAATAAAAACCGAAACGGTAAGAATACCGGCAAGCAAAGATGCTCTTAGTCCAAAATAGATCATGACAGAGAAAGCAAATGCTCCATATACCACCGAAGGAACTCCCCACAATACATCAATAAACAGTCGGATGGCATTCTGCAATCTGAAATATTTTTTAAGATGTACATTAAGAAAAAGTGAAGTTGGAGTGCTAATGACAAATGCTATCAACGTAGCACCAAAGGCCAGGTACAATGAACCGATGATGGCATTCAATATACCTCCCTCACCTCCAAAATAAAATCCACCTTCTGGCACACTTGTCAGAATTTTCCAGTTTAACGCAGGTATTCCTTTTTTCAATATGGTTAGAATGATCAATCCCATAACAAGTATGATTATGCCACATGCAATACGCATAATCTGTATAAAAATCTTTTCTTCTGTTTTTCTTCTCTGGTTCTTCATTCCTGGTAATTTCCGTTATTACAACCTTTTTTCAAGACGATAGATAGACACTCTTGAAAGAAAATTAAAAAGCAATATCGATATAAATAAGATCAGGGCAGCCATCATCAGTGCAGAATCATATAGAGGGATAGACATCATTTCACCATAATTATTGGCAATTAATGCAGGTAAAGGATAAGCCGGATCAAATAATCCATTAGGGATCTTTGCAACATTCCCTGCTACCATTAAAACCGCAATGGTTTCTCCAAAAGCACGGGAAACACCTAATCCAAAAGCAGAAATTATTCCAGGTTTAGCCTTACGAATGATCACATGCTTGATCACTTCCCATTTTGTAGCTCCTAAGGATAAAGTTGCCTCTGTGAGTTCAACAGGAACAGTATTGATGATCTCAATGAGTATGTTTAAAATGAAAGGTATGATCATAACAGCCAGGACAATGCTTCCTGTAATCAGAGTGTACCCTGTTGTTTGCAATCCAAAATTCGGAGCAACTGCTTTGGCGATAAAAGGTACAATTATTAATATACCCCAAACTCCATATACGACAGAAGGAATACCTGCCAGAATATCGATTACGGGCTGCATTATTCTGACCAATCTGGGTCTGGCATATTGTGTTAGATACAGGGCTGAAAATATACAAATCGGTCCGGCAATGATGATTGCCAGGAGAGTAATAAAAACAGAGCTAAGAATAAAAGGCAGAAATCCGAAATTGCCCTTACTTGGTTCCCAGGCTGAAGAAAAAAAAATCTTCCCAATAGGATGAGATTCCAATAGTAATGATGACTTGAAAGCAATACTGATACACATGACTACTGGTGTTAATATTACCAGCGCAAGCATAACAACCATTATAATTGTGTTGTAACTGTTAAGAATTTTACGATTTAGTGTCCTGATTCTCATTTTTGCTCTGAAGATATATACCGGAGTATCGATATTGATAAATTCAAATCATGTTCAGAGCTATGGTGTATTAAGCTTAGCTTTTTCAAGATTCAATTTATTTTCATCAAGCTTAATATACCCTCCCTCAGAAACATATTGTTGTCCTTCCGTAAGAATAAATTCCAGAAAACTTTTTACCAAAGTATTAGTCGGTTCTCCTTTTGATATCAGATACAGATCTCTCGCAGGAGGGGATGGATATGCACCTTTTTGAATGGCCTCCATAGCATCATCCATGGTATTGTAAAAGTCTTCTTCAGGATCAATTATTCTGTTATTATTCAAATCGACAGGTATTAATTTCATCCCTTCGACCGGCTTGTTGGTTTTCATGTCATAAACATAGATAAGGTTATTATAGCCCACTCCATTTTTATCTTTTTTTACAGCGTCGGCCATTCCCGGGTCACCAAAAACTCCTGTTCCTCTCAGATCTTCCTGTTCTTTGTTAAAGAAACTTGCCCACATTGCAGCTGCCCCACAAGCATCTGAGCGGGTGTATACATTTATTTTACCGGGTATGGATAATCCGTCAAACTGATTCCATGATTTTTGATCCTCACTGGTAAATAACTGCCTGAACTGATCTTTTGTAAGACCTTTTTTCAGCACCTGATCCGTAGCCGGATTGGCTGCGTTGATGGTAGGGAAAACTGCATCTTTTGCAACCGCGATTTTCCATGCTCCTTTTTCTTCTTCCTGTGCACTTACTTCTCTGGAGAACATTGCCAGATCTACCATTCCTGATAGTACATCAGCCATACCTTTGCCTGCTCCTCCTGCGCTGATGTCAATTTGAACTTGTGGGTGTTGTTTTTGAAATTCTTCAGCCCATCTTACGGTCATCGGATACAAGGCAAAGGCTCCTGAAATACTGATATTGCCTTTCAGATCATTTCCATTGGTTTTTGTGTCTTTGTTTGCTGATTTGCAGCTGAATATTAAAAAAATAAAAACCAGGGCAAGAAGAATTAGTACTGATCTGCTGATTTGGAATTTAGTTTTCATTGTTTAAAAAGTTATACATGAATATTACGTTTTCCCACAGTTGCAGGGAATTAAAATTTCTTTACCTTTTATAAAGTTGAGATCTTAAGAGTTGCTATTTCAACTCATGAATGATTCGATATACTGAGCAGGAGTTGTAACTTTAAGCTCACTTTGAATCTTTATTCCTCCCTCTCTGAAAAGTATTGCAAGGAAACTGGTTTCGATAGCTTTTTCAAAGCATTTCTCAAGCAGCTCATTTTTTGCGCTTGATGTTACTTTGCAGATTACATGTAAGGTGAAATTCGGATGTGCATTCTGTAAAGTTTTAATTTCGACATCAGTTTCAATACTTTGAATTTTAATGGAGTAATGGATCATGTGCTTTTTAAATTCGGCAGTTATGCATCCTGTAAATCCCATTAATACAAGGTCAAGGCAGTTCAGTTCATAATTATCCTGTCGTTTTGCCGGATCAGAAATAGCAAGGTTCAGATGTTTACTATTATTCAGGATATAGTTGTTTTCACTAATCCATTTTGCAGATGTTTTCATTGCTTTTCCTCCTTTTTGTTTCAAAAATAGAAAGAGAAGCATGGATTTTTTACAGTAGAAAAGCGTAAAATAAAAATAAGTGAATAATACACCGACTAAGTATTTAGGCGTATGTTATTCTGATACTCCGGAGTGAAAAATAAGTACTGTCAGATTTCGATAATTTCATTTTTAATGGCATAGATCACAAGACTTGCTGTATTCTTTGAGCCGGTCTTTAATAACAGGTTTTCACGATGTTTATCAACTGTTCGTTTGCTCAGATAAAGTTTATCAGCGATCTCCTGATTTGATAATCCCTTACAGATTAGAAACAGGATTTCTATCTCCCGGTCGGTTAAATTTGTTCCCTGCTTGATAATTTTCTTCCTGTTGATGTTCTGAATTAATTCATTCATTATTTCACCTGAAAAAAAGCTTCTTCCCTCTGCAACATCAGAAATTGCCCTTTGCACATCATCAAAACTTGAATTTTTCATTAAGAAACCTTTGGCACCTGCTTCAATCATGTTTGTGTAATAGCTTTGATCGGCATACATCGATAACCCGATTATTTTCAGCTCAGGTATGATCTGCAATGCTAATTCAGTAGCCTTTATTCCATTCATTACCGGCATTTCAATATCCAGTAATGCTATATCAGGTTTGTCTTGAGAAAGTCGATCAACAAATTCTTTTCCATTTGATGCTTCGAAAATTTTATCCACAAAAGACAGTCTTGAAAGCAAAAGTTTCAATCCTTCTCTAAACAGATTATGATCATCAACAAGAGAGATATTTAGTTTGTTTCTCATACCGGCAGGACGATTTTTAAATGAAATCCTTCGTCAGGGTGACTGTAAATATCAATGGTGCCTTCAAGTGATTTAATTCTGGAATGAATATTTGACAGACCCATACCTGTCTTATTATTTTCAATTATTTCCATGTCAAAACCAATTCCATTATCGTAATAGATTAGTTCAAGGATATCTTTTTTATGGAACAGATCAATGCTTATTTTATCAGCCTTCGCATGTTTGATTGTATTTGTGATCAATTCGCAAAGAATTCTGTACAATATGATCTCAGTATTGTAATCAAATCGATTCTCTTTGATGTTTGAATCCAATATGATATCAATTTCCTGGCCTGTTTTTAACCTCGATATAAAGGTTTCAACTGCTTTGGTAAGACCAAAATTTTTTAATATATGAGGACTGAGATTGTTTGATATTTCTTTAACTGTTAAAATTGCTTCATCGACATTTTGTTCCGTATTTTCAATGATTTCCTGATTTGTTTTATTCATTTTTATTTTATCTATCGCACTGAGGGACATTTTTACGGATGATAGTAAAGGGCCTAATCCGTCATGTAACTCTTTTGAAAACTGTTGTCTGGATTTTTCTTCAGTATTTATAATAGCTGAAAGGATCTTTGATTCATTTTGTTTGCGCATCTTATCTATCCGATCCTGTATGTTAAAGATCTTGCGTATAAAAATAACGCCAACAAACATTAATAGTGAAGTGATAACTGCAATCCAGGATCCAATAAGATTTTTTCTGATGAGTTCATCAGCATTGTATATATAGGCCAGTTCATACCATCTTCGAACTGCCATCATTAAAAACCCGATACTGATTAATATCCATGAAATATTATATCGTGTACGTTTTATCAGACTTATTGCAATCAGGGCAGCTACAAATTGAAGCAGTACAGATAATATCAGGGCTATCTTTATAAACATAGTGGTTGAATTGTGTCATAAAATTAGAAAGATTTTTCATGCATGAAAACCACATGGTAAACAAGTTTAACACAAAGGTGGATGAATAAAATTCCGGAACGGTTGTATTAAAAGCACTTTAGCCCGGAGAAGCGGGTTACAGAATTATTTCTCACAGATCCGGAAAGATGATAGATGTTCTGTTTAAAGATCATCTATACCGGTTTTTTCTTCTTTCTCTTTTTCCAGATAAGCATAATCGACACTTATATACTCGATAATGTGTTCAATATCATTATTCTCCCGGTAGATCGCATGGTTAATTCTGGTGTTATCGCGTTTCCAGGTTTCAACAACAACAACATGTCCTAAACTTATAGCCTGTCCCATATATCCAACTTCATACTTATAGGTATCATTCGACCATCTCTGATCGTATTTATTGGGATCACCATATTTTTTCGTGAGCAGTGTTTTGAAATTTAAAAAATCAGAGTAGTATACGTTTTTATTATTGTATTTTTCAACAAAGATATAGGTTGCCCTGACCAGTTTATTGCCGATGAATTTATAAGCGATCTCCACTTTCTTTTCACCCAGTGTAGACTCATAGTACAGCATATTGCCTTTCGATTTTTCGGCCATTAAGGTTGCTGTTTCCTTTGATTTAACCATATCCATGGATTCACCCCAGTTGGCATTTCTGAAATCCTGGGACATGAGATGGATCGAGATTCCTGCTAAAAGTAAAGCAAATACGTATTTCATAACCAGTAAGGATTTGATGTTATAAAAAAGCAAAAAACCAGGCTTCAACAACATGTTTTATTTGAAATAGTGGTTTAGTCATTATTAAGCATGATTTTTTTCTATGATGAATATACGTAATTATTAACTGATTTTTTATCTCTTTTAGTATATTCTATGAAAAATGAAATGGATGACGCGGATCTGGTAAATGGATTATTTTTTCAATTAGATCTTTCATAATTCATCATCAATGATAAAAACAGTTGTAAAAATAATGAATTTTTTCTCAA
>CAZWFM010000072.1:0-8113 GCA_964633185.1 uncultured Bacteroidales bacterium
TTTTATGCGTTCGCTTGCCCCGCAGCAAGCTGACGGGGAATGCGCTCACAGGATTCAAAAATATCAAATAGTATGGAAGTCTTTCGGTTTTTAAAATAATATTTAAAACTTGTTAGGTTTTGGATACCAAAACCGACAAGGTTTTTTATCGGGACACTTACATGTGTCCGTAGTGGCTTTTAACGGTGGAGGATTATAGCCCAAATGCTCCGGTAAAAAAACGCCTGCATTTATCCATCCTGGTATCATTAGTACTTATAGATCATTTTTGAGTAATTCATAGTTTCACCTCTCAGGTTTACTATATAAGTTCCTTTTATGATACTTTGAATATTCAGCAAGACTCTATCTCCTAAGTAATCAGATGATTTTTTAATCAGCCTGCCATTCAGATCAAATATGGAAACAGTAATTTTCCCATATGTTTTTCCGGGATTTTCAATAACCAGATTTGAGTTGTTATCCTGGCAAATATTAATATCTTCTGCAGAAATACCGGTTATGCTAATTTCTTCCGGACCTGCATTCGGATCATTCAATGTAAGCTTACCAAAAACACTTGCATCCTGCCATGCTGAATTATAATGCTCAGCAGCTACATTTATCAGGCCAATAAAATTTTCTCTTTCTGCTCCTCCATCGTTATCGCAATAGGCCACGGCGATCCCCATTTCTTTGTTGTGGCTAAGGGTAACTGTAGTATTAGTCGGATTGCTTTCATTGAAGCTGTCATCATACACAGTTATTGCCAGCTCCCAGACATAATGGGTATTATCAACGGTATCGAGGTCATAATCTACATGATCATTAACATACACATTAAAAGCATTATCATCTCCCGAATCAATAACATCTTCTTCGTTTATAGCACAATGGTACGCGAAGGCATTATAACTTGTCTGATGCCATCCTCCTGAATAATCTTCATCAAGAAACACCTCAAAACAATCGTCATTCCAGTAGTTATCCTGTGGATCTGCATGAACATCAGATAAGACATCATCTTCAATTTCTGCAAGCACTAGCAGCACTTCTTCTGTCCATGCGAATTTTACTCTTCCGGTAAAATCTCCGGCTGACATAGCTACGCCGTAGGGTATCCAAATATATTCGATGTCGTACCAATCGCACTGTTCCCAGAAAGATTCATCTCCCACGCCGTCTATCGTATAGCTATCTGTTTTCTGAGCAGTAAATGCATCATCATAATAGTGTTGACAAATACTCAGTTGAGCAGAAAAAATTAAAATTGTTAAAATGGAAAGTAAGTTTTTCATATTTTTTGTTCTAATATAAAATAAGCAATAATCCTTTAAATATAATTAAAGGATCAATATTTTAAAACATTATTTCTCACATTTTACCTTTTTATAAAAGCAACATTCCGGAGTTTTATGTTGGTCAGAAATTTCTTATTTACCGTATATTTTGTAATTTTAAAATATATATAGCCCAATTGTTAGGCAAAAAGTTATGATATTCACTTGACTTATGGGATATTAAGTAATATATTTGAGATTGTTCTATGATATTATGATATGTATTGTTAAAGGAAAGAAATTGCATTTATTAATGAAAATCATTGACATACTGAATTTGAAGATGGTCAGCTTATAATAACATAAGGGTTTTGTCAGGTACTCGTGATCCGATAATTGTACATTAAAATTAACCGGGAAAAGCAAATACATTTTTATAACCAAATCAATTCTATATTAAAATGACGGATCTAACTTATTTTTCCAACCAAATCGTATCAGATTTTAGAAGGAGGCTGTTTCGGCAAAGGCTTAAAAATACCCGTCCGAAAAAAGTTACTCCTTTAGTTATCTATGTTTTTCTGTTGCTGATTATACCTGTGACAAATCATGTCATTGCGCAAAGCAGTACTATTTATTCGTTGAAGGAAGGAGTTCTTGTCGATCCCGCGAACAACATGATCTATTTTATGAGTCCGCAGGGTGGTATTGAGGCTGTAAACCTTACAGGTGGCGTGGTTGAGTGGCTAACCGATAAGGCCGATAAACCTCTTGCACTTGTCAATGACAGTCTTTTCGGCCAGGTTGAGGATCTGACCGGAAGCAATGAACTAAAAATTGCCATATTGGATGTTGCAAATGAGGGCAGACAATTGGCAGACAAAAGGATCGCTTTACCGGAGAACGTGAAAATTTCAGTGGATGAAAAACTTGGTTCTTCCTTTAAAGCCAATGCAATGGTACAGGACAGATCACTGTATTTATCCTGGGACTTCAAATCATTGCCCAGGCAGGGTTTTGTTGAGGAAAAGACCGGCGAAGAGCAACCGGATCCGACAGCTCCGGCAATAATCTCACCCAAAGCAGAGAAAGGATTGATCCGCCTGAACCTGGTGTCTGATCAGGCAGAAACCTTGGATCCTGCCATCCGTCCTGCTGAGATGAAACCAAAAATACTGGAATTGAAAAGCAATGAAAAAAAACCTGATATCCCGGGGCGTCAGTTCTATTCCGCAGACAACAATAACATTGCCGGCATAGAACGTATAGCAGCTGATGATCAATGGATCAAATACAGGTGGACTGTTTTTAACGCATCGGGTAACAGACTGGGCAGCTTCAACAGTCATTTTTCATACATGCCATTTTATGTGAGTGGTTCACAGGTCGTTTTTATAACAGGTCCTTATATTTTGAAAAAAAAGAATGAATTTATCGATGAACCTCTTAAACTAAGGGCTGTCAGCCTGGAAACGGGAGAAGAGTTATGGAGCAAAAGCGTTAGAGACACAGAATACCGTGGCCCCTTCCCTCCCTAGTCCGGGAGTTATACAGTAATCAATACCCTTAACAGGAAATACTTGAAATCAGATTAATAATAGTAACTATAAACCGACACAACATGCTTCATGACATATTAAAACAAAATAAAACCATGGTGTTTGCTATAATACCGGGATCCGGAGCGAACCGGTATGATCGGACATGCAACGGTCTGCGAAAAACCAAAGCAGTTTTAGCGTTATTTTTTATTCTTGCATCACTCGTTTCCGCACAATGGATACCCCATGGCCCGGGACCCAATACAAAAGGCCAGGTCGAGAACATTACCGATCGCGAAGTGATTGGGGCGATCAATGCCGTAGCTACTCATCCTGCCGATGCTGGTATCATTTATGCCGGAGGCGTAAACGGGGGCATATGGAAAACAGAGAATGCAACAGACGCAAGTCCTGACTGGGAAAATCAGACCCCTGCACACCCTGCGTTGTCCATTGGCGCTTTGGAATTCGATCCCTTTGACGGTACAAACCAGACCCTTGTAGCCGGGATCGGGTTGTTCAGCAGCAATGGCCAATTAGGTAGCGAAAGAGCAGGATTATTAAGAACAACGAACGGAGGTGCCAACTGGAATTCGATGGATGGTGGCGGTGCTATTGTGGGTTTGAATATCTCGGGTGTAGCGCCGTACAGCGATACGATCGTAGTATCAGCCAATACGGCAGATGTATTTGCCAACCGGGGGATCTGGCGTACCATAGATGGCGGTGCAACATGGACTCATATTTCCGGGGGAGCCGGAACCGGATTGCCGGCAGGTCCGTCTTACGATTTGGTAAGGGATCCTGCCGATCCTTCGATCCTGGTAACAAATTCGGGGGCAAACGGTATATATCAAAGTACGGATATGGGTGCTACCTGGACGGACATAAGCGATGCCACAGTCACCGCTGCACTGGCAGGTGGCACAGGAAATATGGAATTTGCCATTGGCAACAGCAACAACATATATGCCACTGTGGTTTCAGGAGGTCAGCTGTCATCGGTCCTGCGTTCCGGCGATGGAGGAACAAGCTGGACGTCTCTTGATATTCCTTTTACGACAGAAGACGGAGGATTTGTTTTTGGTATTCATCCCGGGGCTCAGGGGAATTTGCACCTCTCAATTGCTGCTGATCCCGTTGATGCAAATATTGTGTACATAGGGGGTGATCGTCAACCGGGGCACGATGAAGGTTCCGGAATTGGTTCGCGGTGGCCGAATTCAATTGGGGCAAGTGACTATTCAGGCAGGCTGTTTCGGATTGATGCATCGCAGCCGGCAGGCAACCAGGTGGCTCACATCACAAACGGCAACACTGCCTCAGGCAGCTCACCGCATGCCGATTCAAGAGACATGAAATTTAACAGCAATGATGATCTGATCGAAGTGGATGATGGCGGTATATACAAAAGGACAGATCCCGAGCTGGATGCCGGTGACTGGTTCTCATTGAACGGCAATATACAGACTACGGAGTTCCATGGAATTGCCTGGGATTCGAGGTCAAAGATCGTGATCGGAGGTACGCAGGACACAGGAACTCCTCAGGAGATCTATCCGGGGAATAAAAAATGGGAAAGTGTATCAACCGGTGACGGAGGCGATGTGGAAGTAGATGATATCAGCACACCAGGCAATTCGGTCCGCTATTCCAGTTTTCAACGTTTCCGTTATTTTAGAAGAAGGGTTTATACTTCGGCAAATGAGTTTGTAAGCCAGGATTATCCATCATTAACCGTAGCCGGTGATCCGCTCGGTGCTCAGTTTTTTACACCCATTAAACTCAATGCCGTGGATGCTACGCGTTTAATCATCGGAGGGAGCAATTCGGTATACGAATCCCTGGATCAGGGAGATAATATTACCGAGATCGGTCACGGGATCGTTGTTAATGCAAACGGAAGAAGTCCGATAGCATACGGGGCAGCCGATAATGCAGATATCTTATATGTTGGTGCCGGAAATGATGTATATGTTCGTACGGCGGCAGATCCCTCACCTTTAAACGCATCTGCAGCTTATGCAGGAGGAACAGTATCGGATGTAACTGTCGACCCGGACAATTCGCAGATCGCCTATGTGATTGATAACGATGAGGTTTTTCAAACTACCGATGCCGGTGCATCATGGAATGATATAACGGGAAATATCCAGACCTTTGATCCGGGAATGCTCAGAACAGTAGTATACAGCACCAGCAATGCCGACGGATCCCTGATAGTAGGCAGTGATAATGGGGTGTACATTGCATCCGGCCCGGCATTCAATGTCTGGGCGGAACTCGGTCCTGAACTTCCGAATGCCCAGGTATTCGACATGGAATACGATGCGGCTGATGAGATCCTGTTGGTGGGCACACTTGGCCGGGGAGCCTATACATTCAGCCTCGAAGAACGTGATCCGGTTGATGTGATGCTGGTACTTGATATCTCCGGCAGCATGAACAGTGCGGCCTGCCCGGGCTGTGATGCCAAACTGGATGTACTGAAAGAAGCCGTGGAAATATTTATTAACCTGTGGAGAACACTGGCAATACCTGACGACCGTCTTGGGGTGATCTACTTTAAGACCGATATCTATGATTTTGAAGTCGGAGGAAATGTGCTTCTGCCGGTGCTCGACCACTCTTCTTCAATGATCGAAGATGTCAAGTTGCAAACAACTGTCGGGACGAATCTTACAGCCATGGGCGGAGGTCTGCAATTTGCAATAAACAATCTTACGGATGATACAAGGCCGAGGAATATCATCCTCTTTACGGACGGCATGCAAAATGTAAATCCTAAGGTCAATGAAACCGATCTTGATATTGAACATGATCTCACTGATCCGGATTATTCGAATATTGATCCGACAGATCCTCCAACACGTCTTGATACTGACCTGGACATAAAAGTAAATACCATCGGTGTGGGAGCTACCGATCCATTTGTTGAACTTCTGGATGATATAGCCGGCGAGACCAACGGGTTAACAAAAATAACCACGACACCGGATGAAGAACTGCGGAGATTCTATGTTGAAGAGCTGGTGGATGCATTGAAGAGTTTCAGCCCGCAACTCGTTGACTATCGTTACGGGAACATACAGCTTGCTGCCGGCCCTGAAATACTGACTACGGCCATGGAACATGTTCATGTCACTCAAAATTATCATGCAGAGAATTTTACCCTGAATAACGGTTCCCGTAAAGTAATTTTCAAACTAAGCTGGAAACGGGATGAAACGATGCACTTCTTTGTAGTGAAAGACGGTATTAACCTTTCCTCATATAAAGAAGGCAACTATTATATTAATGGAGAATTTTACCAGATATTTTCAATTGACTTACCTGCAAAGGTGGGTAACAAGATCATAAGATCAGATGGTGACTGGCATCTTTATATAAGCGGGCAACCGGGTGCTGCATTTGAACTGGCAGCAATTACCGATGATCATGAATTTGATTACCACTTTTCAGTGGGCAGGGAAGATTATATTGCCGGGCAACCTGTTGAACTCACGGTTGATCTTTCCTTCATGGATCTGCCTGTTACGGATGCAGACAAAGTTACTGCCCGTATTTTCAGGCCAAAACAGAGTGTCGGAACGATCTTGTCCGTAAATAATACACCACAGGAACCTCAGGATTTCAGCTATGAAACCGGAGCAACAGCAGGTCAGAAAAAACTGCAATTGATGCTTACGGATGACCGGTACAGCGATATATTCAAGCCTGTCAGTGAGATGATTACTTTGGTTAACAACGGCGACGGAACCTATACAGGTAAAATTACAAATACAAATACGGTCGGTAATTATAAAGTTCAGTTCTTTGTAGAAGGTGAGCATTCGGTTTTCGGTAAATATTTAAGGACAGAGACCATGTCAACAATGGTACGTTTTGGCAAAGCTGTCTTTAAGAAATCGGATGTATATACGACACTAACCGGGGAAACAGCAGATTCGAAAAACATGCTCTTGCATATACGTCCTAAAGATCAGTATGGCAATTACCTGGGGCCTGACTATGGATCACAGATCAAGGTTTCGCTGAGCGAAGGAATTGTAAGGTCAGAAAAAACCGATCAGGTGAATGGCGGATATACCATACCTCTGACAATACCTTTGAAATCCGATCCAGTCATCACCATAACAGTCATGGATGAACAATTATTTAAAGACAAGATTTCAAAAATCAATCCACCGAAATTTGCATTAAGTCTTCATGCCGGTTTGGCTCTTCCTACAGGTGCTTTGGCCGACAGTTTTAATTCAGGAATGAATGTGCTGGTTGACATCAGTTACAGTTTCTCGCCCAAATTATCTCTGGTGGGATACTTCGGATATAATGATTTCAAATCCAGGCTAAGCGGCATTGATGATAATTACTGGCTGAATATTTCGCTCAATGTGAAATACAGGGGTCTGTTACCTCCTGCCTCCAATTCCTCCTGGTATTATTACCTGCAGGCTGGTCCGGGATATTACATTCCGGAAAAGGGAAACAGTGGATTCGGAGCGAACGTCGGAGCTGGATTTGATTACGATTTCAGAAATTTCCTGACTTTTGAACTGGGTACCGATTTCCATACATTATTTGATTATAATGTGAAATTCTGGCATGCTCATGCGGGAGTAATTTTCAGATTTTAGTAAGGCAATATCCATAATCCGGATTTCCGGAGAAAGATAGTTTTTTATACGGGGGCAAATTGCCCCCGTTACTATTTTCAATGGATATAAAAAGCCTGCATGTACATCATAAAACAACTATTTATTCATTTTTAATATTACATTTTAGGTTAATTTTAAAAAGCTTTTTATACTTATTAGGTGTATAATAGCTTCATACATTCATAAAACAGTTCTATGAAGGCAAACAGATTGGTAAAACATCTTAAATATCTTATATACCAAATTATATTCTGGTATGCTATCTTCCTCTTTTACATTTTCATCACCGGCGATGACAAGGTCTTCACTGTCTATTTTAATTTACTTCAATTGGATAATGTATACATTAATCTTTTGGTGTTCGGAACTGCCATCTCTTTTCTGTTCTTTCTGCTGAATCTCCTTTTTACTGACCGTTTGGTTCGTTTTCTGCCCACACGAATGATCGTATTTTTCAAGTGGTTGGTTTATTTTGGCTCTGCCTTTATATTCATGTTGATTGCAGCGCGTTTTTCAGTGCACCAGATCCGTAGGGGTAACTATGAAGAGATCCTGCAGCAGATCCCTAAGATGGATATTCATTTCTTCCGTTTTCTGGCTTATTTCTATTTAAGCGGAGTTATTTTCAACTTTTTAAAGGGAATGCGAATGAGAA
>CAZWFM010000073.1:0-8060 GCA_964633185.1 uncultured Bacteroidales bacterium
TGATCTCAATTTTTTTTACAATCCCGAATGGGTTAGCAGAATGCCAAGACAGTACTATAACTATTTTTTCCCAAAATTCATTGATAAAGCGGATCGTATAGCAACTGTGTCGGAGTATTCCAGGAAAGACATTGCGTCGGTATTCGATGTGACTGAATCGAAGATTGATGTGGTTTATAATGGTGTAGATGAATCATTTCACCCGGTGAATGAAGCAAGGAAGGAAAAAACGAAAAAAGAATTTACGGGAGGAGCCTCCTATTTTTTGTTTTTGGGTCTTATTCATCCACGGAAGAATTTGGACAACATTATTCTTGCATACGATCAATTCAGGAAATCATCGGTTTTTCATGTGAAACTTCTTATTGCAGGATCTACAAAATATATGACAAAAGATACAAAAGAGATCTATGCTCATTCTCAATGTAAGAAAGACATAATTTTTGCCGGCAGAATACCGGAAAAACAATTGAATGATGTCATTGCATCAAGCATGGCGCTGGTGTATGCATCGCTTTTTGAGGGTTTTGGGATCCCTATACTGGAAGGGATGCGTTGTCGTGTGCCTGTAATCACTTCCGACATTACATCCATGCCCGAGATAGCAGGAGATGCCGTATGCTATGTCGATCCTTATAAACCCGAATCCATTGCACATGCCATGCATAAAATTGTCAGCGATGAAAATTATCGTAGAGACCTGGTTGAAAAAGGTGAAGTTCAGCATACAAAATACAGTTGGGATCGCACGGCAGAGCGATTTTGGAGTACGATTGAAAAGGTCATGAACAAGCAATAACAACACATGTTTTAACAATTTACCTCCAATTTATTGATTAATAAAGGCATGTTTATTATTTTTGTTCAGCCCGAATCCTAAAATATTAACCCATGGTCTCAAAATTTTCACGACAGATTATCTGCATTACTCTTACACTGGCTTTTTCTTATTCATTGTATTCAAGTGCACCGCAGAGTTGCTTATTGTTTTCCATTACCAAAAACAATGTAGCACGCATTGGAATTGTTAATCGTGAGAGCAAAAATCTGGAATTGCTTATCACCGATAAATTTGGGGAGGTATTGTTTTCCAAATCAGTCTCCGATTATGAAGACTATTTTAAATTGTTCGATCTCACCGGCATGCCCGAAGGTGACTATAAGGTAAAATTAACAGGAGGCGAAAAAATCTTTGAGAAAAGATTTGCAATACATAATAACATTGCAATGGTTGTAAAAGAAAAGGAAGAAGTTCAGCCGGTTTTTAAACTGATTGACGACGACATTCTTATCATATCTTATTTAAATGCCAAGATGAGCAAAGTGAATATATTCTTTGAACTTAATGATGATGTTGTTTTTGAGGAAAGAAATATTATCGGAACTCCTGTTAGTAAGAAATATTCTTTAAGCAGGTTGCCCCATGGTAACTATGTTGTTAAACTGTATTCGGGAAGTAAAATATACCAATACCCGCTGGCTGTTAAATAAAGATCTCAAAATGACATGTATTGTTGAAAGGATTTCATGGCTTTCAGTTATCCTGCTTTTTGGTTGTTTTCAAATGGTTTCTTCGCAGAATGCGGATAATCTGTACAGGTCGAGCCGCGAACACTTGAATTTGGGAAATTATGATCAGGCACTGATCTACATCAATCATGCCCTTATAATTGATTCTTCCAAAGCAGATTATTATCTGCAAAGGGCAACCATATATTATCGCAAAGAAGTCTATGACAAGACTATTAAAGATTGTTATATAGCATTAAAATTGAAAAGTGATATTCCGGAAGTATATATGCTCAGAGGAAAAGTTTGCCAGGTGACAGAGAGTTACGGCGGTGCAATTTTGTTTTTCGGCAAAGCCATTAAATATACATCGGAAAATGAAATATTGTATGATGCTTTCCTGAACAGGGGCAAAGCCTATTTTAACCTGAAAAAGTACTACGATGCCAGGAGTGATTTTTTATCTGCCTATGATATCAAACCAAATTCGCTGGATCTGTTGCTGGCTATGTCGGAGAATTATTTGAAAACAAATGAAAAAGACAAAGCGTTGGCCACCCTCAGGCGTGCAATTGAGATTGATGCTTCATATTCTCCTTCTTATAAATTGTCAGGATGCATAGCAATGGAAGACAGGGATTATCCCGGAGCCATTCATGCGTATAGCAAATACTGTGAATTGGAACCCAAAACAGGATCGGCATATAATATGCTGGGAGAGGCATATCTAATGAATAAGGATTATGAAAATTCGATGAATGCATTAAAAATTGCTCAGTCTCTTACTCCAAACGATCCTATGATATATAAGCTAAAGGGGTTAGTATATATTGAGCAGGACGATCATGAAAACGGATGCAATACCTTGTTTCGCGCTTTTCAGTTAGGTTATCTCGAGCAGTATGGTTACGATCTCCTGGATATTTACCTGGAAAAATGTGAGAGCCAGTAATGTGATTCCATATTTTCAATCAGACGCACAAGAAGAAAATATAAATTCAATTCGTAACTTTTCATTTACCAATGACTAAGTCCTGCCAGATGGCCTATTATGCACCTAAAAATGGGTAAATCTATACTTTATTCCCAGGGATAACCATCGTCCGGGTTGATATATACTTCCGATATCGATATATTTCTTATCAAAGAGGTTTGTTGCTTCACAAAAAAAAGTGAATTCTTTCAGGAGATAAGATACCCTGAGATCAAACAACCAATAGGGTTTATAATCGACCGGGACATAGGAGGAATTTTCAAAATCATATTCCATGTAACTGCCCATTCTGTCTATGTATGATACATTCCACGTCGCAACCAGGTGTTTTATTATTTTGTGATGGATCATGGCGGAAAACTTGTGCCGGACATTAAAAAATTTGATTACTTCTCCCGGAATTTCCTTTTTCATATCAACAAATGTATAGTGAAGAGAAATGTACTGAACAGGAATATATCCTCTCGTTTTGGAAAAATCATAAATGTTTGATACTTCAACACCACGACTTATATAATGATCAACATTGGTTGCCTTGAATTTGGAGATATCCTCAAACCAGACCCAGTCAATTACATGATTGCCTTGTTCATAGAAAAAATTTACGGTACTCATGTTCTTTCCAAGCACAAAACGCAATCCGCCTTCAATGGAGTTTTTTGTGTAGGGCACAAGCTCCAGGTTGCCTTCATTGTCAATATCTTCATAGGTCAGGTCAGTGAAAGTAGGCAAGCCGAGAGTGTAATTGTAACTGGCTATTAGAAATAAGCGCTTTACTATTTCGAATTTCATGTCAATGCCGGGAAATATATTCAACTGGCCAGGCAGGTAAGAATTCCAGTTGAGCAACATACCGCCAGACAGGTTTATTTTTCTGGAAGTAAGGGTTTGCTCGAAGTGAATATCGAAATTCTGTCTGCTGTCAGTTTTTGTATAGTATGTATCCGGATACCCTTTCACGGGGACTTGTATTCCATTATCATGTCCTATGTTATTGCTGAGGATGTATTCGTTCCTGATATGCCAGTCAAAGGTAGTAACTCCTATGTTTGAAGGTATCCTTATAGTCAGCTGGGCCCCGGATACATCGTTGATATGATGGTTATGCTGCGAATACCATTCTACCCTGTTTCGTGAGGTTTTCAGGCTGTCGTTGCTGATGCAGATCCCATTTTCAAACCTGTACCAGTCTTTACCCTCCCTGAAATATTCAAACCTGTCACGATGCCTTCTCCAGTATATTCTGGGAGTAATTTTTATTGTTCCTCCGGTTTTATAACTTATGGAAGCAAAACTCATCTGGTTTTGCTCATATTGTTCCGGCAGAGCAGGAGTATAAAATCCATTTGCTCCGAATGCACGGTTGGCATACCCGATCTGTAAATCAAGAATATTGCCCTGATGGTGAAATTGTGCCTGGTAAAAAAGATTGTATTTTTCGTAATCGGTATTGTAGGTATATCCGCTTGAATGACCATGTGCATAATGAATGAGGTGTCTGATTTTCTGACTGCCCAGGTTCATGGTCAGAGAAGTGTTTGCATATCCGTAACTTCCAGCCGATGCTGCAAGATTGATGGAATTCGAATCGGAAGGGTAGGTTACAAAATGAATTGCACCTGAAAAAGCATTGGTTCCGTGCACTCTTGCTGCCGGTCCACTAAGAATTTCAACCCTGTTTATTGCTTCAGTCTCAACAGGCAGTATCATGGTCAAATGACCGGTTTGAGGATCGGAAATGGAAATGCCATTCAACAAGACCAGGCTATGATCAAAGGAACCTCCCCGTATGCTTATATCAGTCTGAATGCCTCCTTTTCCGCGCTGACGTATATCAATTGTGGATGAATATCGGAGAAGATCTTGTATGCTCTGTGAGGCCGCATACTCAGACTCATTTTTTGACAGAACGGTGACCAGTCGCGGAATTTCAGTTAATAAAACCGGGTTTTTTTGTCCCACGATCTCAACCTCTTCAATATCAATTGTTTTTGGTAAATATATTGTATCGGTTTGTGCGTGAACCGCTGATGCATTTACGATGATAGTACAAACATTCAGAAGTGTTCCAATCCGAATTATCTTATGCATCGATGAGAAAGCCGCATAACTTTTTCTCCTATACTGCTTAAAATTCAAATGAAATTTAGGAGAAACGTTAGATACCTTACTATTTTTCATTATGCAATATTGGCAAAATATTTTAAATCAAAAAAATGTACTGTTTTTCACTGGAATACTCAATTTTAGATTATTCATAAAAATGTCAGGAAAAATTGTTGTTGTTTTTAAATACTTTTTTATTTCGGTATTTCTATGCATTTATTCTCATTCATGATGCAATGTGTTTAACTGCTATCCATCATATATCAAGGCGTAGGAATAATATGTAACATATATCTATGCTGCCTGTTTTCTACGTCTGCAATAACATTCTTAATGTGAATGTGTTGAAATTATTAGTGTTTTAAGTAGTTTAGGCTTTGATATAACTAAATAATTATTATTTTTGTCCTAAACCTGTATTATTATCAAACTTCAAAAAATTAAGAACATGAAAAAACTTAGCTTTCTTTTTGTTGCCTTTGCATTAGTTGGTTTTATATCATTAAATGCCTGCAAAAGTTCAACCCAACCTACTGAAGAAGCTACAGAAGAAGCAGTAGAAGAAGTAGTAGATGAAGGAGTAGAAGAAGTTGCTGATACTGTTGATATGACTGTAGAAGAAAAGGTTGAAGTTGTTGAGGAATAATAGGTAACAAGAATTTAATCCAAAAAAATGTAAGCAGGATGCAATCCTGCTTTTTTTTTGAAATTGTATAAAGGAATGAAGATTCGGTGTATACGGTATGAGCCGTTTGAGGGAATGGCATGGATTCTTGATTGTTTATCCTGAATTCTCCTTTTTATTCTGTTTCAGAGACTTTCAAATTCCTTGGGATAACGAATGTTACATTTCATTCTTATTGAATCAAGTGTCGATATCAGGTCGAGCGATTTCTGCCATCCAAAAATGGGAGACTCCTTTAGTCCTTTCTCAAGACAATTCATTACTTCTTCAGCTTCGTACTGGTAGCCGAATCCCGGCTCATCGAAACTGTAGTGCACAGGTTTTTCACCTTCAGGGAGCAAATCGACAGATGAAGGTATGTGCCACTCTCTGTTAATTCTGATTTTGCCTCTGGTACCATGAAGAATAGCTTCGGTGCGACCGGATGTGACTATCGAGCAAAAAAGTACGGATAAAATGTCATCAGAATGTTTAAACAATATGGAACAACTCTCGTCAACTTTTGTTTCACCCAGAGAAGCTAACGCTTCTATTGCTATAGGTACTCCGGCAAATTCCAATGCGAAAAAAACCGGGTAGATTCCAATATCAAGGAGAGATCCTCCTCCCAGCTCTGGATTAAAAAGACGGCCTTCTTTATCATAATAGGCTTTAATACAAAAATCAGATTCTATTAAATTGATCTTTCCGATTGTCCCCGAATCAACCAATTCTTTGCATTTTCGGAAAGAGGGAACGAAATTTGTCCATAGAGCCTCCATGAAGAAAAGTTTCTTTTTCCTTGCAGTTTCCAGCATGGCAGAGCATTGATCCCTGTTTATAGACACAGGTTTTTCACAAAGAACTGCTTTCCCGTTATTTAAGCATAAAATTGTATTGGGATAGTGTTGTACATGGTAAGTAGCGATATATACAATATCAATAGCCTTATCCTGAACCAGTTCTTCATAGCTTCCATATGCTTTTTCAATTCCGAATTGGGCAGCGAATTTTTTTGCGCGTTCAGTACTTCGTGAACCAACAGCATATAGATTTGCATTTTGAAGAAGCTTCAGATCACAAGCAAATTTTTGTGCAATGCTTCCGGCACCTAAAATAGCCCAGTTGTATATCTTTTTCATTGAGGTTGCCTAGTTTAGAATTTTTTCAATCTCCTGCAATTCACCTTTACTGAACTTGATGTTATGAATAGCACCAACATTGTTAACCAATTGTGCCGGACTGCTTGCACCAATAAGAACAGATGTTATAACCTCATCTTTTAAAAGCCAGGCTATTGCCATCTGCGCAAGACTTTGTTTTCTTGTTCCGGCAAGCTCATTCAATTTGGTGACTTTGTTTAACACTTCAAGCGTAATATCTTCTTTGTTTAAGAAAAGAGCCGAAGTTTTTGCGGCGCGGGAATCTTTTGGTATACCGTTTAAATAACGATTTGTCAGTAGTCCCTGTGCCAGTGGAGAAAATACAACGCATCCTATGCCTTCGGTTTTCAGAACGCGGAGAAGACCCTTTTCGGGAGTGCGTTCAAACATGGAATATTTCGGCTGATGAATCAGGCAAGGAGTGCCCAGGTCGTTAAGTATTTTCAGAGCTTTCTTTGTTTGTTCCGGACTGTAATTTGAAATTCCGGCATACAGTGCTTTTCCCTGTCTTACGATCTGGTCAAGGGCTCCCATTGTTTCCTCGAAAGGAGTATAAGGATCGGGACGATGGGAATAGAAAATATCGACATATTCCATTCCCATTCGTTTCAGACTCTGATCGCAACTTGAGATCAAATATTTCCTTGAGCCCCATTCTCCATAGGGGCCTTCCCACATATAATACCCTGCTTTCGTGGAAACAATCATTTCATCACGATAAGATCTGAGATCCATTTTGAGAATTTTTCCGAAATTTTCTTCTGCAGAACCTGCGGGAGGGCCATAGTTATTTGCAAGATCGAAATGGGTTATTCCCAAATCAAAAGCTTTTTGAATAATGGTTCTGGCAGTATCAAAATCATCTACAAAGCCAAAGTTATGCCATAATCCAAGTGAAACGGCAGGTAAATTTAATCCGCTTTTTCCACAGCGCCTGTAAAGCATGTTGTTATACCGGTTGTTTGCAGGAGCATAAGAATCTTGCATGATCTGACTTTTTTAATTGTTTCTGTGTAATGATGTCAAAGATAATTGCTTCCGTATTTATTTGTGCTTAATAAAAGCAACTCAGGTAGAATTTTTTACAAAAGTTAATCATTCATTTATAATTTGGTTGTGATAAGAATATTTTTATTGTAATGTTTATTTAGAATGAATAAAAATAATAATATACCTGGTTGCAACGAATGTGTAGCGAGAGGAGTGAAAGATGGAATAGCACATCATTATAAAACATACATAGCAAAGAGAATAATGTATTATTCATATGATAAAAACTCTCCTGAAAATCCAATTCCCGTAACCGTGAAACAAGTGAAGGAGATCATCAGCATGAATAAGAAGGGAATCAAAGCAGATCACCTTTATGATAGCAGAAACATATCCAATAGTAAAAGAGATCTTCAGGAAACGTTTACCCTATAGATATGTATTATAAGTTAATGGATATATTTTTGGATTACTTTGGAAAAATCATCTATTGTAAAAGGTTTCACAAGTACTTCACTGCATCCTGCTTCTATTGCTTCATCGGTTTCATCTGGTGTACGTGAAGCAGTCTGGGCAATGATAGGTGTTTCAGTATCATACTCCCTGATCTGTTTTGTGACTTCTTTCCCACTGA
>CAZWFM010000074.1:0-7972 GCA_964633185.1 uncultured Bacteroidales bacterium
CAAATTCAACCGGTTGATTCGTTACTTTATCTTTAAAACTGAGATATACCTTTTGTGCTTTCACATTCTCACAAGCGAAAAACACAAAAAGTGCCAAGCAAAATGATGTAATTTTTGCCAATACAAATTGCATATGAAAAATCCGGCTACTCAATTTTAACTTGTCTGAACGTTAGCGAGCCTTCAGTCTCATCTGAATAATCTGTAAAATACATCTTATATACTCCAACCCCCGATAGCTTTACGAAATAGGTCATATTCTTAACAATCGGATCCGGATTTGTGCCTGATGTATCTTTCCAATCCCATCCGATTACATCAGCCTGATTTAAAAATCCGCTTTCAGAATCAGAATAGTGTGCATCTGCAGAAGGTATGCCTGTTACTTTCACCCCTTCATGACTTTTATTCATCAGAACTCCCATTACCCGAAAATTAATGCCCGGCCCGGAGGCACTGCTTTGCGTAACGACGTACCTGGTAAATAAAAGGTCCCAGGTATCTTTATCCGGTTCTATTTCCACAATTTCCTGATTTACCAGCGAATAATGAATAAAATGTTTTGTGTCAGCATAAGGAGCCGGTGAAAAGGTAGCATCAACCTGATCTGATCCGTCAATATTTGCCCAGCGCAATAAATATGTATCTGTATGTCCAACTCTCATTCTGATAAATAGCTTTTTATAAGAGCCATCTGAAAGTTTAATAACATAAACATACAATCCTATAACATTATATGTATTACCATGATCATAGAATGCCCATCCAAAATCAAAGTTCCCGTCTGCATCCAGATTGAAAGCTCCTTTCATCCAGTTTGAATTATCATTATACAAAGACGCCCAACCTGCAATTCCGGAAGTATCTATGGATTCCCAAAGAGTTGTATCTCCCGCTTTATATAACTCGACGCCTGCTCCTTCGTTTATCCTGATTGTTGCTGTACGAAGGGGCACTGAAAATTCAAGGTCCCATCCGGACCTGTCGGCTGAAGAAATTTCACCGTTAACAAAGCTGTAGTAAACATCCATTGTCTGATCAGTTCCCATGGAAATATCAATACTGCTTTCACTTTCGGTCGACTCTTTCTTACAAGCAGTAACAGCTAACAATCCAATAAATAAAATATAGAATAGTTTTTTCATTTTTTAATGTTAATATGAATAGAATAAAATAAAGGCATGAAATATCAATTCGCCTGAATATGGGAATTGATGAAATTAAACTGAACAAGAAATAAAATGGAATGGAGGAGCGCGCAAAAGGTTTCCGGAAATTGTAATATTCCTTACAATTCTGCCAGGCAATATGAAAACTTTGGTGATGAAATGATCCGGAATTCTATAACCGGAATAAATACTGTATTCACTTGGATCACAACCTGGAAGATTATCTTTTTGTTTGTTAACATTCAGAATATAGCATTTTTGATCTGTATGTTCTGATCCTGCTTCAGCAAAGGAAATATTTTCAGGCTTGTCTCCTGACAAGAAAAAAGAAAACAGTTGACTTCTGAATCCAATCAATACACAAATCCAAACTACTGAAATGTATATAGCATAAGGAATTAGTGATCCAAATCCGCTAAAGAAAAACATATTTTCTAAAACTTTGAATATGCAAAATTAACAATCTTTGGCATAAGTGCCTGGAGATAAACTTTTCTTTGCCATTAAATTTTACCGGCTGACTCTTTCCGGTTTTAAGATATTTAATAATTTCACTGGCAGAACGTAATAATTAAGTCTTTCTGAATCATGGATGATTTTCTTGCTGCCCGCTATCAAATGGCAATTTCTCTGGCATTTCATATTGTATATGCCAGTATCGGAATGACTTTGCCTTTTTTTATGTATGTAGCACACCTGAAATGGATCCGAACCGGTAAAGAAGTCTATCTTCAGCTTACCAAGGCATGGTCAAGAGGCATAGCAATTTTTTTTGCTATTGGAGCTGTTTCAGGAACAGTGCTCTCATTCGAACTCGGATTGTTATGGCCCGAATTTATGAGACATGCAGGGCCCATCATTGGAATGCCTTTTTCCTGGGAAGGAGCTGCATTTTTTATTGAGGCCATAGCTCTTGGTTTGTTTCTTTATGGATGGAAGAGGTTGAACAAATGGGTGCATCTGACTTCAGGACTTCTTATTGGTATTTCCGGAGTAGCTTCGGGATTTTTTGTAATTGCTGCAAATAGCTGGATGAACTGTCCCGAAGGCTTTGACTGGATTAATGGAAAAGCCGTAAATATTGATCCTGTAGATGCAATGTTTAATGCCGCCTGGATATCACAATCGACGCATATGGTTTTTGCTGCATTTGCAGCCACAGGATTTGGGGTTGCCGGTTTGCATGCTATTCTTCTTTTAAGAAACAGAACATCGGAGTTTCATAAATCAGCAATTAAAATTGCTCTTACATTTGGTGCTGTTGCAGCACTTATTATGCCGATTAGCGGTGATTTTGCAGCAAAAAATGTTGCGAAACGTCAGCCGGAAAAACTGGCAGCCATGGAATCTCTGTTTGAAACACAGACTCATGCTCGTTTATTAATAGGAGGTATTCCGGATGAAGAAAAACAACAAGTCAGGATGGCTATTGAAATACCGGGCTTCCTGAGTTTTCTGGCGTTTGGAAAAACAGATGCTGAAGTGAAAGGGCTCGATCAATTTCCTCCGGACGAATGGCCTCCGGTTCTTCTTACTCACTTTAATTTTCAAATGATGGTATTATTTGGCTTTATTATGGTGGCAATGGCCATATTATTTTTTGTGTTCTGCTGGCGATGGAAGCATATTCTGAATGCATCATGGTGGCTACGCTTACTGGGATTTTCGATGCCTTTAGGATTTCTGGCCATTGAAACCGGATGGATGGTCACTGAGCTGGGCAGGCAACCCTGGGTCATTTATCGGATCATGCATACCAGGGAAGCATTAACTCAAATGCCGGGTATTATTTATCCATTGATATTGATTTCATTTGTATATCTGATACTATCATTATTGTCCATTTATTTAATGAGAAGACAAATACGATTTGTGCATGAAAAGTCCTATTAATTCATAATTCTTTTAATTGAACAATCATGATCGAACTGGCTGTTATATTTATAGGTCTATCTCTGGTGCTTTATGTTTTGCTTGGAGGAGCAGATTTCGGAGCCGGAATCATAGAAATATTTACAGGGAAAAAGGGTATAAATATCATTTCAAAAGCAATAGCTCCGGTATGGGAAGCAAATCATATCTGGTTAATTGTTGTAATTGTTGTAATGTTCAATGCATTTCCTGAAGTGTATTCAACAGTATCTATGTATCTCCATATACCAATTATGATGGTACTGATTGGCATCATTTTCAGAGGTACTGCTTTTGCTTTCAGATATTATGATCCGTACGAGGATCGTTCTCATGAAATATATACTTACCTGTTCAGATTATTCAGTGTGCTAACCCCCTTTTTTCTTGGAGTGACTCTCGGTGCAGTAATTTCAGGAAAATTGACTATTGATCCTTCTCTTTCATTTTATGAGCTTTTTGTTGGTCCCTGGTTAAATTTTTTCTCATTCTTCCTGGGTGTTTTTATTGTATTATTGTTTGCTTTCCTTGCCTCTGTTTATCTTGCCGGAGAAACAGATGAACAAAAATCTGAATTGACATTTATCAAATATGCAAAAATACTACTCCTTGCCATTGTGATAACAGGAGCGGTTGTATTTCTTGCTGCAGAACTGGAAGGAATCCATCTTTTTCAGGACTATTTAAATTCTTGGATCAGCATAGTATGTGTTGTTTCAGCCACCATTTTAATTCCATTGTTAATCCGGAGTTTAAATAAAAAAAAGAAGAATAGAACAAGATTGGTGGCCGGTGCACAAATTACTTCAATTATTATGGGATGGTTTGGAATTCAATTCCCTGTTCTAGTGAAACTTAAAAACTCATCCCCACTAACTATATATAATACCGCTGCTCCTGATAAAAGTCTGCAGATGATGATCCTGGCACTTTTGGTAGGGTTGGCCGTAGTAATTCCTTTGCTTTTGTACCTGTTTAAAGTATTTAAGTTTTCTGATAACAATCAAATGGATTATTAATGTGAAGCAGAGTTATTTTTTTGTTTCCTCTGATGAAATAATCCGGTTTAAAACAGCATAAACTGTTAAACCTGCAATTGTTTTAATACCAAGCTTAGCTGTAATATTTTTCCTGTGTGCAATTACTGTGTGTGAACTAATAAAAAGCTTCTCTCCAATTTCTTTATTGGTAAATCCGAGGGCTACTAATTTCAAAATTTCTTTTTCGCGTTCACTCAACTGACTATTTGACAACGAATGATTTCCTCCTGATTCAATATTATGGTAAACTTTAAATAATTTCGATACAATCGTATTCTCAGTATTATTTTCAGTTATTATTTCATCGAAATACGGGGACAGATCGTCAGGAACTTTTTCATGTGTTATCATAATAAGTTTACTTTCCGGAAACGACTTTTTTATTTTATCAAGGCAATACATACAAGGATCGGGAATAAGTTTTTGATCCATTATAAGTATTGGCACATCTTTTTGTTTGTATTGAAAAATATCATTATACTCTTCACAAAACAGAAAACCGACATCGTTACAGACAGAACTTATTAACTGCATCAATCCTCTTTTTATTATCGGATTTCGTATATACAATATGGTAGTTACAATATTCATTGTTACTTACCGAGAATTTGAGATTCGAGAAATTGAACCTTCGGAGCCAGCACTTTATCTTCTATGCGGGCATGATCATTTAAATCACGTTCAAGACGAAACAATTCGAAAAGAAGTGCATTGGAAATTGAGTTATCTTTTGCCGGGGATAAATATTTAATAATGATATTCTTTAAGTCGTAAAGCTTATCCTCAATATTGGTGTGCGTATCAATAAAATACTTGATTGATTTTTCATGCACCGTCTTTTTAATCTTATCATCAATTCTTTTTTGTAAAATAGCATGATCAATTGTTAAAATATAAGGGAATATGTCATTTTCCTCATTTTGTATATGAATGAATATTTCTTCCTTATATTCCTGGAAAAATTTTTCTATCAACACAATTTGTTCCTTCTGCGACTCTTTATACAATGACTTAAGTTGTCGAATAAGATCTTCAATCTGGGGGATCTTGGTGTTTAAATAATAACTATGTGATTTCTGAATATATTGAATGATAAGATGCAATGGAAATGATTGCAATTGCACCTCAGGAAAATAGCTATGATCATGAAATGAATTAATAATTTCCAGAAAGAATTCGACATTTACTTTATGGTCTGTGCATACTTCCAATATTGACTTTTCGCCAAAACCCAGTGGAATATCAAATCTTTCCAGTATGGGCAGCAACAGGTAATTCGTGTGAATCACCTTGGCCATTTTTGTATTCTTATTTAACAGCATTTTCTTATAGGAATAGATAAGTTATTATCAGGCATATATAATATCAGATTTTACTTTATATTTTGTTTAACAAAAAAACAATATCAAAATTAAACAAATGAATTTCAATTTATTAAAGGATTTGGTTAACTTTAATACAAAGCCGATTAATGTTCCTGAGTTTTCCGGTAACTATTGACCAACATTTTTCACTAGCCACAACTTCAGTTACACTATGCCAAAAATCGCATCAAGCATCAAAGTAACAATTCGTAAGAAATTTTTTCTTTTTGTTTTTCTTCCACCCCGGTTCGCTTTCTATACAATATTCCCAACCTTTACTGATGTATCTCAGACAGAAATTATAATGCCTTCAATGATTAACAATTATCTCTTCATTTTCGAATTGGTCTTACTTATTTCTATTATTCTGTTTTTCTTCTTTCAAACAAAAAGAATAAAAAATCATCACAGAGAACTGAACAATATACTGGAAGAAAAGAACAAAAAAATAGATGAACAGGAAAAAGAGATACAATTACATAAAGAAAAACTCTTAAAACAAGTCGATTTATCCAATGAACAAAACAAGTTAATTCAAAAACAAACAATTGAACTGGAAAAGCACCGGCATCATTTGGAAAAAATTGTTGCTTCAAGAACAAACGATCTGAAGTTTGCCAAAGAAAAAGCCGAAGAATCTGACCAGCTTAAAACTTCTTTTCTGGAAAATATGTCGCATGAAATACGTACCCCGATGAATGCGATCATGGGATTTGCTGCATTGCTAAATGAGAACAAAATTCCGGAGTCAGATAAAAAAAAATATAGTTCCAGAATTTATAAAAACTGTCAGGCATTATTGTATCTTATTGATAATATTCTTGATATGTCAAAGCTACATGCAGGTCAGATGGAAATTTTAAAATCCAATTTTTCAGTAAATAATGCCTTGCAGGAACTATATGAACATTATACAACAGAAACAGAGGAACTCAGGTCAAAAAAGATTGAGATAATTCTCAGAATTAAACCGGAAGATAAGGAGTATATAATATACTCCGATCCATTCCGGTTTAATCAAATTATGCATTCAATGATAGGAAATGCACTGAAATACACCGAGAAGGGCAGTATTAAATTCGGTTTCATTCCCCATTACAATACAGAATATGACAAAGAACCCGATATGTTACAGTTTTTTGTTGAAGATACAGGCATTGGCATCCCTTCAGATAAGTCGGAATTTATTTTTGATCGTTTCAGTAAAATTGAAGACGACAATTCCAAACTCTATCGCGGTGCAGGTTTAGGACTTTATATAGCAAAACAGCTAGTCAGTTTAATGGGGGGTAAAATCTGGGTTCATAGCCATTTATTCAAAGGCTCAACATTTAATTTTACTTTACCCTATTTTGACACAGAGGATTTAAAACCTTTGAAACAAAAAAAAGAGAAGCCAAAAAGAAAGGTTCTTCCCTCTTACGACTGGCGAAATAAAACCATTCTTATCGTTGAAGATGAACAAAACAACTTCATTTATTTAAGTGAAATCATAAAACGTACAGGTGCAAAAGTACTGGAAGCCAACAATGGAAGACAAGCTTATGAGTGTATACAAAAACACTCAGAAATCAACCTGGTCCTGATGGATCTGATGATGCCTGAAATGGACGGATATGAGGCCACAGGAAAAATTAAATTGCTTCGCCCGGGTTTGCCTGTAATTGCTCAAACTGCCTATACTATGGCAAAAGAAAAAAAGAAAAGCCTGGAGACCGGGTGCGATGGCTACATTTCAAAACCTTATGATCCTCCTGTTCTCCTCGATCTTATAAATAATTTTTTATAGATTATTTTTTATTATCTCCCTTTAAGACTTCTTTTGATATCCCAAGATTTTCCTCAGCAATTTTATCACCATAAGGTTCAATATGAATAATGACATCAAATACTTCCTGACCAAGTTTTTCTTTAATATTTTTTTCGACCTCGTGAGAAATTTTATGGGCATGATTTAAACTCATACTCCCTTCCAGTTCAATATCAATATTGATCATAAGCTTATGTCCTGCTCTTCTGATCCTCATTCGATGGGGATTTCTGACTTCCGGAGTCGATTCCACGATATGAAATACTTTCTCATAAATTGATCTTTCAATATTTCCATCCATCAATTCAAGATTGGTTTCGATGAAGATCTTTGTCGCAACCCACATCACCCATAACCCAACAAGTGAAGCAATAATTTTATCTAAAACAGGCATGTGCAAAAGATATGTACATATCAACCCAACCAGGACAGAACTGGAAATCACAACATCACCCTGCATGTTTTTTGAATTTGCAGCAAGCATGCTGCTTTGTGTTTTCCTCCCAACATACATCTGATATCGTGCCAGAAGAATTTTTACAATGATTGAAACCACAACAGCAATTATTGCCAGTTTTCCCGGTATTTCTCCATAGCTTCCCTCAAGAAGTCGTTTCACTGATGAAATGGTAAGTTGTGCACCTGCAAAGAAAATAATGAATGACAATGCAATTGTTG
>CAZWFM010000075.1:0-7953 GCA_964633185.1 uncultured Bacteroidales bacterium
CTGTTTTTTTTCTACCTTTGTTCTAAGTTTTATTGTACGATAATATAGAATATTTTCTGTTTTTCAAAAATATTTATAGATAGTTTTCAACACCATGTCTAACATAATCGGCAGGCTTGAGCAATTCATGGATTCACAGGGCATTAACAATAATCAGATGACTGTTAAAGCAGGCCTTTCAGTTGGATTGATCGGTTCGGCACGCAAAAAAAGAACCGGATTACACTCAGACAATATTGAAAAAATTCTTCGGGCTTATCCCGAACTTAATCCTTCCTGGCTTATTACCGGCAGGGGAAAAATGTTGCCCGACGGATACAATATGAAAAAAGAAGACAATATTACTCTGATCGAAGATCCGGAACTGAATTACAAATCGCTGATAAATGAACTTCATGAAACCATAGCCATATTGAAAGAGCAGCTTGCCGAAGCGAAAAAGGACAGGGAATTGTTACGAAAAATAATAGCTAATAACTATTCGGAAGAATAGTCATCCCATCAGCATTAACCTAAATGAATTATCATCATCGATTTGACCGAAGAATTAAACCCGAATTAATCAATAGGAGTTCAGAATGAACGTACTATTGATTCCATAGCTTGTCCCGATCTTTCGGGAAGGGTAACCCCGATTTAGTAAATGTTTGAAGGATTTTATAAAATCCTGAATTATATTTACTTAATCGATTATGCATTTTCTAACCTGCCTGCCCTGCCATTCGGCAGGCAGGCGGCAGGCAAGTGCGTAATTTGGGTTAAAATCGTTACAAAACTTTCGTTTTTTACATTATACTACCAGCAAATTTCAATATAGGTCTACCGAATTTTAAGGTTGGTCTATTTCAGTTGATATTGCTAACTGCAATTGATAGTTTTATCGATCAAACTAGAAAAACTGAAATGAATTCAATAGTAAAACTGATATTTATAATCCTGTTTTTTGCGCACTGGAGCTGTTCCAAATCACAAGATTTAAAAAGCCGATGGCATAGTAATGCTTATAAGCAGGGAATGGAAAACATACCTGCTCTCGATTATTATTATAATAATGATTGTCGTGTATTTTACCTCATTTCCAATGATGAAAAAAATCTGTATATCAATGCCAGGTTTACAGAAAAATCACAACAAATGATGGTGCTTCAATCAGGCCTAACAATCTGGATCGATACTACCGGAAAAACAAAAACAAAACTTGGTGTCAGATACCCGCTTACACCTCATGATGATTTTGCCGGCATGAAAGAACGAAGTTCCCGGGATTACCCCGGAACGGAGGCATATCTTGAGCAACCCCCTCCTCTGCCGGATATAATACAGGAAATAGAGCTGTTAGGTTTTGACGGCAAAAAGAGCAGCCGTATAATTTCTGCAAACGATAGTCTTTACATTCACGGGAATATGGTTTATAATGAATACAATGACTTGCTGTATGAAATATGCATCCCTTTCCGGGTTATTAAATATAACGGTCCCTTATTAAGCATAGGTTTTGAGGTTAACAATACCTTTAGTGAACAACAATCACCCGGTAATCCTCCTTCAGGTGGAAGGGGCCCGGGAGGGTCTCCTCCGGGTGGGGGTTTTTCACAAGGCGGGTCTCCTCCTGGTGGAGGTTTTCCTCAAGGCGGACCTCCGTTAAAAACGGGTGATCCGGGACATGGCATTCCTGAACAAAATATATCAGAGATTAAATTCTGGGCGAAAAAAATACAACTCGCTGTAAAATAAAATGTAACCGGTAAAAATACAATATCCCCTAAGCGTTCTTTTCGTCAGAATTCATGGTGGCAATTCAAGGATTGTACCTCAAAAATCGTTTCGGCTTTACTCCCGGTCTGAATATGAAAAAGAATACTTTGAATATCAATTTTTCCGGCAAAAGCCGCATCGGCACTTTTTAATGTACTGTATATCCACGCTGATATAGGATATTGATAATTAACAGGAATTACTTTCGGCTTAACACCTTCCTTAAAGAGTTTTATTCTGAACCGCATAACGATTACCTTTATTTAAGGTATGTTTTTCTATAATCGTAATCGAAGCCAATTATATGATTTGAAATATACGAAATAGTAAAAGAATAAACAAAACGTCTTTACAGATTAAGCCAATTTTGAAACATCTGATTTATTGCAATAAATTCGCATCAGGCCATTATAAATTCAGATTCCAACAGCCTTCATATGCCTGGAATCCAACAAATGAATAATGCAGACAAAATATTTAATTTTATATTGGTCACTCCCAAAATATTATGAAACCTAATACATAAACTTTCAAATTTTTAAAAATCCTGAGAAAGATATCATAAAATGAAGCTGCCCAAAGAGCTAAAATTTCAATTTTAAAAATGGTCTTAGCTCCTGAACAGCTTCATCGTTTTATTTTACAATAAGTTCTTCAGTTTGTGTGTTGTTGCCATAAACGGCTTTCATAATATAAATCCCTGCCGGTATCAGAGGATCATTAAATAATGTAGCCCTTAAAACACCGCGGGGAGAAATTGTTCTGATTGTTCAAAATGAAAGCAGAAAACAACAGTCTTTTTGTATCCGCTATAAAGGGAAATCCGCATCAACTGAACTGGAAGCCGGCGCCGTGGCAACATATATCTGGTAATGGTATATCCCGGCCTCATACCGGTCAGTTCAGACCAATGATAAACGATCTCTTCCGGGATATTCTGCATTGAATAGTCCTTCATCAACACGCATTAATCTGAAACAGGCAAAGGGATTTTAAGTAATACGATGAGTGTTAATGAGTACGGCCTATTTTTGTTTTCAACCGGAAACCATAGTATACTTATGCTCAAAATGCAATAGTATTTATTCATTGTTTCATCCACCTAAATCAAAAAATAGTATGAAAAAATTAGTATTTACCCTTGTTGTGATTTTCTTTTTCGTTGAAAGTCACAGTCAACCAAACTACGGTTTTTTAAGAAGAGACGGAAAGGAAATTATAAATGACGACGGACCTGTTTTGCTTAAAGGCTTGGCTTTAGGTAACTGGATAGTCACTGAAAGTTATATGTGGGGACTTGATGACGAAAAGTTTGATGCTCCGACAAATTTTCAAAATGAATTATTAGACTTGTTGGGATCGGAAGATAATTTAGATTATTTTCTGCACGAATGGCGAAGCAATTTTATTACGGAAGCAGATATTGAGGCAATTGCAAACCTTGGATTTAACTCAATTCGTGTTCCATTTCATTACAATCAGGTATATGATATTGAAAAAGAACAGTTTAACGATAAACTGTTTCAATACATTGATAATCTTGTAACCTGGTGTTCGGAACATAAACTTTACATCATTCTTGACATGCACTGCGCTGTTGGCGCACAAAGTGAAAAAGGGCATGCAGATTACCTGGGTGATAATTTCCTATGGGATAACTATGAATACTACAAACCGCTTAATGCCAAAGTCTGGAAACATATTGCAGATCACTACAAAAATGAACCATGGATCGGGGGCTACGACCTTATTAACGAAACAGTACTTGATGAAGAAAAATGGAAATTACGTGATCTTTATGTTGCTATCACCAATTCAATTCGTGTTGTTGATAATAACCACCTCATTTTTGCCGAAGGCAACTATTATGGCACAGATCTGTGGAACTTATCGTCAAGATGGGATGATAATATGGCATTCTCTATTCACAATTACTGGAGCGAAATTCCCAAACCCGGTATACTTGGAATTGAGAATCAGGTACAGTTAGCTGATACGGCGAACGTACCGTTATGGCTTGGAGAGACTGGGGAAAATTCCAATCATTGGCTGAATGCACACATCCGGGATTGTGAAGGCAGAAATATAGGCTGGTCGGTATGGACATACAAAAAGTTTGAATCGATGTCCGGAGCGTACATTATGCAATATCCCGAACACTATCAAATTCTCAGGGATTACTGGCAAAATGCCGGACCCAGACCCAATGCGGGCGACGCACTTAGCTATTTGCTTGAATTGGTTAACAGCACCCGGTTTGAGAATTGTACTGAAAATAAAGACGTCACGGATGCTTTATTAAGGCCCGAATTTCATACTGCCTCTGTTCCGTTTTCTGATCATACAATCCCCGGAAAAATCGATGCGGTAAACTATGATATGGGTGCGAACGGGATCGCTTATAGCGATTCAATATACCAGACCGTTAGTACTGATCCTTTCACAGACTGGAATTCAGGATTTATATACAGGAATGATGGTACTGATATTACAAAATGTTCAGATCCCGAATCGAACGGATTTAATGTTTTTGAAACAAGCACAAACGAATGGATGAATTATACTGTAAATATAGATCAGTCGGGAATTTACAGTCTGGAAGCCAGTGTCGCCGGTGAATTTCCGGAAAGAACATTTCATGTATTGATAGATGATATTGATGTAACAGGCCTCATTACTGTACAAAGTACCGGAGGCCCACAAAACTGGCAAAGTGTTCTTGTAAACAATATTAACCTTACACAGGGAGAACATATGCTCAAGGTTGTATTTGACAATGCCGGACTGAATATCGGATATTTAAGAATATACCCTACGGTTGATGTAACATTCCAGGTGGATGCAACCGGATTAACCGTATCACCTGAAGGTCTTCATATTGCAGGTAACTTTTTTCAACCTTATCACTGGAAGACTGATGGAATCGAGTTATCACCTGTAGGGGGTAATATTTATACAGTAACGTTAAATCTTCCGCAAAACAAGCTTATTGAGTATAAATTCTTCAATGGAAATACACCAGGCGATGCGGAAACCGTTCCGGAAGCCTCCCGAAATCAGAATTTTAACAGGGAATTCATTGTGCCTGATGCGAATACAACACTGCCTCCGGTAAGTTTATTATTCGATCCGGTTCCCATGGTAAACGTTACATTCCGGGTTGATGCCCAGAATATATGGATATCAGAAGAAGGAATTCATCTTGCAGGCAACTTCGACAACCAGAACTATTGGGCACCCGACGGGATTCAACTGGAGCACGAAGGCAATGACATATATTCGTATACATTAAGCCTGCCTGTCGGCAAAGAAATAGAGTATAAGTATATCAATGGCTTAAGCTGGAACAATAGCGAAGTATTGCCTGATGCATGCAGTAACGAAAATAACAACCGGTATTTTACAGTTCCCGGATCAGATTATACTTTACCGGCTTATGCATTCGGCACCTGCGAATTACTTGATTCAGGGACTTATAATAAAGTAGATGTTACTTTCAGGGTTGACATGTCAGCAACAGATATATGGGGCGGAGGTATGCACCTTACAGGGAATTTCAAAGATCCGTATTATTGGCGTCCTGATGTTATTCCTATGAAGTATGAAGGCGATGGCATTTACTCGGAGACCAGGAAGCTGATCATAGGCGAAGAAATCCAATACAGATTTATCCGGGGTACATGGTGGAACGGACTGGAAAAAGTGCCGGAAGAATGTATGAATGCAGACTCCAACAGGTTCCTTACAGTCCCTGACAGGGACACTGTATTACCGGCCATCGGTTTTGGTTCATGTGATGTACCGGAAAAAGTGAACGTGACGTTCAAAGTGGATATGTCGACAACAGATATTTGGGAAGGGGGAATACACCTTACAGGTAATTTTAATGAACCTTACAACTGGAAGCCTGACAGTATTGAAATGCAACACGAGGGTAATGGTATCTACTCGGTCACCGAGAACCTGGCAAAAGGTAAAGAAGTACAATACAAATTTATCAGGGGGACATGGTGGAACGGACTGGAAAAAGTGCCGGAAGAATGTATGAATGCCGATTCGAACAGATATTTTACGGTTCCTGAGTATGACATTGTTTTACCGGCAGTTGGTTATGGCAGTTGCAATGAAATTCCAAAATACAATATCACATTTAGTGTGGATATGTCAGACGAGACAGTATCATCAGATGGGGTATACATAGCAGGCAACTTTCCGGGTGTATTCTGGGATGCGTCTGCAATATCACTTACCCACGCCGGTGACAACATTTACAGTGTAACGCTTTCGCTTCCCCAGAAGTTGTATAAATACAAGTTTTTAAACGGATCGGAGTGGGAAGATGTAACATCCTATTGTGGTATTGAAAACCCTGATATGTCGGGAATCAATGACCGGGCTTACCTTGCCACTACTGAGCCTGATCAGACAGTAATAACTCCTCCTTTCGGCGGCTGTGCAACTATAGATGTTACCTTCAGGGTAGATATGACCGGGCAGGATCTGGCTGCAGGTGGTCCCCATATTGCCGGTGGCTTTCCCGGGGCAAATTGGGATGCGTCAGCCTTTGGCCTCACCCATGAAGGAGACAGTATTTATAGTGTTGATATACCGCTGACACCAGGTTACTATACTTATAAATTTTTAAGAGGCAATTATTGGGGTACGGAAGAAACGGTACCGGCCGAATGTGGAGTTGAGGGTGGTACTGCCGGAGTATATGACAGGTACATTGATGTAACAGGAACCCAGGATATTGTGTTAGACATTGTTTCATTTGGCAGTTGTGAATACTTAAGCGACATATTTGAGATTCATCTGGATGTTCCTTATGTTGAGGAAGACCTGTTTGAATACAGCGGAGCTGCCTGTGCTAAAATGATCCTGGATTATCAGGCAGATAACACCTTCACACAACATGCAATACAACAATACGGTACTGCCAGCAATTACTCGACAAATTCAGGAGCAGATTTCATCGATCCTTACGGTATGTACCGTAGTTTAAATCATTTTGAGCTCAATTCAAATTACAATTACGCCGAGCTGAAGAAAAACACAATAGAAGAAGCATACCGTGACATTTGTTACTGGATTTCATATGAGATTCCCGGTACCCCGAGAGAACACTTACCATCTGCAGTTCCTGTTTATGGTAATTTCAATGACTGGTTTGTTATTAACGGTTTCCAGTCAAGTGCAAATCCGCATGAAGAATCAGATTATACGGTATATGGCTTTTATGTTTCAGATCCAAGATCAGGAGGTGTCGGCCACAATATGTTCATACAAGCCAATACATTTGGGACATATTATTTTTATCCGATAAGTTCATCAGATATATGGGACGGAAAATATGTGTCGGTAAACGAACCTCCGGCAAGTAGTGGTACAATAACAGTTGAACCTGAACGCGTATCAATTGAACCCGTTGATAACGAAACCCGGTTTCAGACTGTAGAATATGCTCTCGATAATTACAATCTTTCCGATAATCATGCTGTTCAGAATGTATCAGCAGACGGTATTCAAAGAGACAGGATATACTTTGTGGATATGGAAGGTACAATACATGATTACTATATAGTAACCTATAGCAGGCATGAAGAAGGAGATTGTATTATAGCAGGTATTATTGATGCCAATAACGGGGCACTGAAACTGTTGGCATATAATGAACCTGATTATGATTATTACCGTTACCTTGATAACCTTACCGATACATTCCGGTTAAAAACTGTTACGGATAATAGCATAAGTAACGAATTGCTATATCCTGTAAAAGGGATCATATCAAGTACTGCAAACATCGATATAATTCCGGACGATGAAAGCTTTGCTATTTATCCGAATCCTGCTAAAGACTTTCTGACGATCAGCACACACATTACCGGAGAAAAAATGCTGAAAGTAATGAATGTAAGCGGTCAGATCATTTACCGGGAAACAATGGATGAATATACAAAAGAGCTGGATGTTGCCGGTCTTGAAAAAGGGATTTACCTGGTTACCATGCAGGGTGATTCTTTCATTGCAACCTTAAAATTCATTAAGGATTAGCATCATTGAAGGATGGTGGGTATGTAAATGAGTGGCTACACGAAGGCGCAGTGTCTTTGCTCCTTAAAAATAATTTTCGTCAATGATGAGGGGTTCATTCATTAAAACAACAAACAGTAGTGCCTTATAAATCTGTATAAC
>CAZWFM010000076.1:0-3646 GCA_964633185.1 uncultured Bacteroidales bacterium
GCAAACGGGATAATCCTTATTACTACGAAGAAGGGAACTGCCGGAGAAGCAAAAGCGTATTATAACGGGTATTTTGGCATTTCTGATCCTTATCAACATGTACCTGTTTTTAGCCGCGACGATTATGTAGAGGCCAAGATCGATGCAAACAGGGATATTTATAACTGGGATGTCGATCCGGATCCGATATCAGTCTTCGGATCAACCGAATATTTTGGATATCAGAACGATGTTACAACTGACTGGCAGGATCTGATCACTCGCAGGGGATACCAGCAGGATCATCATTTTGGATTTACCGGGGGATCTGACAAATTCAGTTACAATGCTGCCGTCTCATATTTCAATGAGAAAGGTGTAGTCATTCAAAACGATTACAAGAGATATTCGGCACAAATCAATCTTGATGCAAAGGTGTCGGAATGGTTAAGCGGGGGTACCGTGACTCAAATTGTACATAAAGTATTGGATGGAGCAGATGTTTCTTCTTCCAACTATAGCGTGTTTACTAGTGCAGTCAGACTTTCCCCGATGGTAGAACCCTATGACAGTGCAGGAAATTACATCTGGCAGCCTGCTGCACCAAATCCCCGGAAAAGTCCGCTCGCTACGGTAGACGATGTGGAAGAAGACAGGCAAACACGTATTTTTTCAAATGTATATGCCACAGTAAAATTCTTTGAGGGTTTAACCTTCCGTTCTACCATTGGTGTAGACTACACTACAAAACGACGCGGCTGGATGTATCCGCAGAAGGCAGAAGGAGAAGCGATTACGGAAAACGGCGTTGAATTCAGGCTGGATGGTGGTTATACCTGGAACAACATATTAACATTTGATAAAACCTATGGTCCGCACCATATAATTTTTACCGGGGTGCATGAGATGCAGTACAATCGTCTTGAACCTTATGAGATTACCGGAAAGGAGCAAGCGGACGAGCGCAGTTTGTGGTATTTTATGGAAACAAACAACCTTGATTATAACGAAATGTCCAGCAGCCTGATAGAGAAGAAACTGGTTTCAGTGCTTGGCAGATTGAATTATACTTATAACAATAAGTATATCCTTAATGGGGCAGTGAGGTTTGATGGTGCATCTGCATTATCATCCGGGCGGAAGAACAAGTGGGATTATTTTCCTGCGGCCAGTGTAGCCTGGAGGATCAGCGAGGAAGGATTTATGGAAAATATAAAGGATGTATTGACCGATATGAAAATAAGGCTTAGTTATGGAAGTACCGGAAATGCATCGATTGATCCATACAGTACGTTTGGAGGCCTGAATGATTGGATAATGTATGTTGAATTCGGAGAACAGGGAAGTGAAACGGCCATACAATGCCGTCGTCCCACATACCTGGCGGCCAATAGTGTTACCTGGGAACGCACAGATCAGGTAAATTTCGGGATTGACTTCGGGTTATTTCAGAATCGTATTTATGCCAATTTCGACCTGTATGCGAACAAGACCAAGAATATCCTGATGGATGATCGCGTGGTTCCTTCAAGTGGGTATTATAGTATAATTGCTAATTCTGCAGAGACAGAAAACAGGGGAATTGAACTTTCCCTGCAAACGGTCAATATTTCAACGCCTTCGTTTAAATGGAGGACAAACATCACATTTGCTGCAAGCAAAGAAGAGATCACAAAGCTCACATCCGGCGTTGACCAGGATATTGCAAATGGATGGTTTGTGGGAGAACCTATAGATGTTTTCTATAATTATCAGAAAATTGGCATTCGTCAGATAGGTGATGCTGATTCCCTGTATGGGGCTGCTTATATGCCCGGTGATATACGTGTGGCAGATCTGGACGGCAATGATACCATAAACGATCTTGATAAAACAGTATTGGGAAGTGAACGTCCCAAATGGATAGGAACATTCGATAATGTTTTTACTTATAAAGGAATATCATTATCCGTAAGTATTTATGCAAAATGGGGTCATATGGTTGATGCCGCTGCGTATGAATTTGATCCGAGAATGTACAATAATATTATAGATCTTGAATACTGGACTCCTTTGAATAATTCAAATGATAATCCCCGATTGGATGCGACTATTACTGAAGCTCCCTTTGAATACACCATGCGTTATCGCGAAGCTTCATTCATAAAATTGAGGCAGGTTACACTCGGATACGATCTGCCGCAGAAACTTCTCGAGAAAACAGCCATTTCAAGACTGAACATCTACTTCAGCATTAAAAATGCAGCCGTATTGTACAGCAAGATGGAAAAGGGACTTGACCCTGAACGTGGCGGAGATCTTGACTGGCCGCTGGCGAGGCTTTATACACTGGGATTAAATGTGGATTTCTAGTCAACAATAATAATCTATGAAGATAAATTCAAATAAGTATATCATGAAAAAGATACTATCAATTATACTACTGACAGTGTTGATTCTCCAGGCTTGCGACGATTTTCTGGAGGAAGACCCACTGTCAATTGAGACAGCCGAATCCTATATGGAAACTGTCGAAGGATTGGAATCACTTGTCGGATCTGCTTATATCGGACTGCGGGTCTGGTATGGCCGTGAAAACGGATGGGACTTTACTGAAGCCGGAACAGATATTTACGGTCGTGGATTTGACAACCGTTCAGCGGCTTTTTGTACTTATGCAAGTGCTCTTTCAGGCGAAGAGCAGGATAGATCGGCTGCAATCTGGTATGAACTTTACGTAGCCGTTAACACCTGTAACTTTATCCTTGCAAATATGGGTGATTCACCAATTGAGGATAAAGAGTTATTAAACAGGAGAAAAGGTGAATTGTTATTTCTCAGGGCACATTACTACTGGCAGATCGTAGAAACATGGGGCGGAGTATATCTTTCCACTGAACCTACTGTTGAGGCTGAGCATGTTGCTCAAAGATCATCGGTTGATGAATTTTACGATGTCATCTTTTCTGATCTTGAGGGGGCCCTTGAACTGGTTCCTGAGATACCGGATCAATACGGAAGGATCTCGAAACCAATCGTTGAGGCTTTCCTTGCCCGTATGTATCTTTTCAGAGATGATTGGGCAAATGCAAAACTGTATGCAGACAGAGTGATTAGTTATCCGAGTTACTCATTCATTCCTCAGATAAGCGAACTTTGGCATCTTGAAAATGATATCAACAGTGAAGTAATCTGGCCTATTGTCTATTCCGACAATCCTTCAACCACAACACCCGCCTTGCGCAATCAGGGGAAACTTGATCCAAATACAAAACTGCCTGTGCTATGGGATAACCAGCCGGGTTTCATTCAGCGCGAAGGAGGCAATTCAGGTCTTGTGCAGTGGCAGATACGATACGAAGAAATACCAAGTTCCGGATGGGGCATGGTCAGAGATATTGCAAATGGCAGAGGTTTTCTCAGATGGATGCCAACCAGGTTTTTTATCGAACTGTACGACACAGATCAGGATCAGCGCTGGCAATTGTTTCAGAAGGTCTGGATAGCGAATGACCTGACCAGCATTCCCAAGTATAAGTTGAGTACTGAATCAGAATCAGGTTATGAAACGGAATTTTATCTTAACGGTGTATTGGTTCCCTGGGATGTTTCTCTTGACGGGCAACCCATTTTCAATGTGGGTGATACGGCTATTTTATTTACCCGTGAACCTATTGATACTACCCAG
>CAZWFM010000076.1:3656-7951 GCA_964633185.1 uncultured Bacteroidales bacterium
TATTCTATAATCTGCCCGAACCGACAGACGGAAGTCCCAGCAAGGATTTCTTTATGCCTCATTATTTACACCCCGACGGAAAATACATCGTTGTAGATATGAATGAAATGTTTCGTATAAGTCCTTCTACCGGAAGCTATGCTCAGACAAAAATTTACTATCCTATCAATGGAAAATACAGGGATAGTACCATTGTCTCCATCGACCATACAGGAGCAAAACGTGACATCTGGGCAATTCGTCTGGCCGAGATGTATCTGATCGCTGCTGAGGCAGCCGTGAATATGGGAGATGGGGGAACAGCATATGACTATCTTCTGGAACTCGCAAATAATCGTGCAGTAGGTAATGACGGAGCAGGCTTACTGGCAACATACGGTGTGACGGGTGGAAATGATATTGATATAGATTTCATACTGGACGAGCGTGCCCGGGAGCTGGCCACGGAACATCACAGGTGGTTTGACCTGAAACGCACCGGAAAATTAGTGGAACGTGTCAGAGCTCACAATCCGGAAGCCGCAAAGAATATTCAGGAATTTCATAACCTGAGATTTATTCCGCAGGCACAATTGGATGCCCTGTACAATCGGGACGAATTCGGACAAAATCCAGGCTATTAATTCAACTGTAAAAACAAAAACTATGTACAGGATAATAATAATTTTTGATCATAGGTTGATTAACAAGCGAAAGGTAATTGTTTAGTTAGACAATGTGGTTGTTGTGGTATCCTTCCTGACGGAGGATACCACTTCAAAAACTCTGACTATGATAATGGGAAAGCGATAACTCAACAGCAACTGCAAACCAATTTCTTTATCCGGGATAACTGTTACAACTAAGTAAAAATTCAGATGAACTCAGAATCAACCATAGATAGCTTAAAAACCGGAATTTTCAGAATTCAATGTAAATATTTGCAAGCATTATTTCTGGGCTTATTGCTTTCATTTGGTTCATGTCAGGATACAGTCCGGAATCTTGGAGAGCCTGCAGTCTTTGTTGTTCGTTTTGATCCTGAAAATTCAGAAGACAACAATGTTGCTGTCAGATTAAACTGGAAAGAGGTAATAAAACAATATGGGGAAAGAAAATACACTCATGTTAAGATCAGGGATCTGAATAACGAATCTGTTTATACACCTGAGTTTTACGATTCTGATGCAGATTCAGAACCGGATTTTATGGTTTTTCATATAAGAATTGATGCAGAAGAACCTTTAAGGCCATTTGAAATAATTGTTGAAAACGATAATGATCAGGATCCAATTGCAAACAACAGGGATAATATTCCTCAAAATCCTGCCGTATCAGTAACTTTTTTAAGACCGGCATCAAATACTGCCGGTGTGGGAGAATTGAATGACAAATTCTCTGTTGTTCTTGCCGAATCAATTATTAAGACTTATCCTGATCCGTCTGATCTGGACATCTTTGCCCCGGGAGAATGGACCTATACGAATGGATTTTTCAATAATGCACTTTGTGAGTTGACAATGCAAACCGGAGACCCGAAATATCGTCAGTATGCTCAGAACTGGCTCGACTTATTTATAACCGAAAATAACAAGATTGACACAAACGAATACCATAAAAATAACTATCGGTTAGATGATATTCTACCTGGTCGGTCTTTACTGTTTGTATATGAAAAAACGGGTGATAAAAAGTACCTGGAGGCTGCAGATGATCTCATTGATCAGCTTAAACATCAACCTCTGACAAGTGAAGGAGGCTACTGGCACAAAAAAATCTATGAGTGGCAAATGTGGTTGGATGGTATTTATATGAGCGATGTTTTTGTTCTCCAGTATGCCCGATTGCTTGACGAACCGGAACTTGTAGATGAAGCATTGAAACAGTTGCTGCTGGTCTATCATCATACTCTGGATCCTAAAACGGGTTTGTTGTATCATGGATGGGATGAATCAAAGAATAAGGTTTGGGCCGATCAGGTGAGAGGAACTTCATCGGAATTCTGGGGACGTGGAATAGGCTGGTATATGATGGCCCTGATTGATGCACTTGATTACATTCCGGAAAATCATCCCGAAAGAGACAGCATTGTTGCAATATTTAAGAATTTATCGGCAAGCATAGCCAATTACCAGGATTCTTCCAGTGGATTATGGTATCAGATCGTCAATAAAGCGGAAATACCGGGAAACTGGATTGAAACATCCTGCTCTGCAATGTTCGCATATGCTTTTGCCAAGGGTTTCAACGAAGGATATCTCAACAGATATTACCTCGAAAAGGCTAAGAATGCATACAATGGTTTAATGAACAACTACATCTATTTTGACGATGAAGGCAGGGTTTATCTCACAAAAACAGTAAAAGTTGGCACATTGAATATTAATTACTCTGACGGAAGCTATGAATATTATATATCTGTAGACAGGCGGGTAAATGATTTTAAAGGATTAACAGCGCTGCTGTACCTGGCAATGAGTTTAGAGAAAGAAATTAAAATATAGAATGAAAAGCTGGTTAATATATGGCATATTGATCGTTTCAATACTCAATGGAAATTCCTGTCAGGAGACAGAAACACTTTGGAGTAGTGTTGATGGAATACTAAAACGTATACAACCACCTGAGTTTCGGGAAGAGGTATATAACATTGTTGATTTTGGAGCAGTTGGTGATGGTATTACAGATTGCACAAATGCTATAGCTGAAGCTATTTCAGCATGTTCTCAGAAGGGGGGTGGAAAAGTTGTTATTCCGGCGGGTATATATTTAACAGGAGCCATTCATTTGAAGAGCAATGTCAATCTGCATCTTACAAAAGATGCAACATTATTGTTTTCGAAAGATCTGACAAAATATTTACCTCTTGTACACGCTCGTTTTGAAGGGAATGATCTGATGAATTATTCGCCATTGATCTATGCCAGGGGTCAAAAGAATATTGCTGTTACAGGATCGGGAATACTTGATGGGAATGCTGATTCCACAACCTGGTGGCCATGGAAAGGAAATAAGAACTTTGGCTGGTCAGAAGAATCTCCTTATCAGAAAGAGGATCGTGACAAACTTGTTGAAATGGCCAATACAGGTGTCCCCGTTGAAGAGAGAATATTTGGTGCAGGACACTATATAAGAGTAAATTTCATTCAGTTCATAGAGTCTGAAAATATTCTTATTGAAGGGGTTACAATAAAACGATCTCCAATGTGGGAGATCAATCCTGTATTGTGTAATAACGTTATTGTACATGGTGTAAAGATGATCAGCCATGGCCCGAACAACGACGGATGCAACCCTGAATCGTGCAGAGATGTCCTGATTGAGGATTGCTATTTTAATACCGGTGATGATTGCATTGCTATTAAATCAGGCAGGGAAGGAGACGGTCGAAGGATCAATGTGCCGAGTGAAAATATCATTATCCGAAATTGTGAAATGAAAGATGGGCATGGAGGTGTTGTGATTGGCAGTGAGATATCAGGAGGGTGCAGGAATGTATTTATCGAAAACTGCAAAATGGATAGTCCTAACCTTGATCGTGCCCTGAGAATCAAATCCAATTCCCGTCGTGGCGGACTGGTTGAAAATATTCTTATGCGCAATGTTGTTATTGGAGAAGTTAAGCAGGCAGTAATCCTGATAAACCTATACTATGCTGAGGGTGATGTTGGGGACTATACTCCGGTAGTCAGAAACATTTTTATTGAAAATGTAAACTCAGAGAAAAGTCAGCATGCTCTCTGGTTAAAAGGTTATGAAAGATCACCGGTCACAAACATTCAAATATCGGATTGCAGGTTTAATGGTGTTACAAAGGATAATATTCTCTCAAATGTAAACTATCTGGAATTCAATAATGTATATATCAATGGAGAAAAAATAGATAGAAAATATACAAACGATATGAAGAAGGTTGCTAATGAAAAGAAACAAGAATCATATAACCATACTCCTTAAATATTAATTTCTTAACTAAAATTAAAAGCTATGAAAAAGTATTACAGTTTATTTTTGCTTATTGTGCTTACAACTCTTGTGAGTTATGGACAGCATGTATTAATTCTTGCTGCTGATGCTGCCGATGCGGATGTATTGGCTATTCAGACAGCAGTCGAAGGTGCCTGGGCAGGCATTACATCAGAAATTGTCGATCCTGCCGGTGTAACGGACTGGGATGAAACAACCTGGTCGGGGTATGATGCATGTGTTTTGACAGAAAGTGGTGGTTCAGGTTCACATGGACATTTTGCTCCAATTGGAATACGGACACTTCCTTTTGTATGTCTTAAAGCATATGCCATTAAGAAAAGCTATCC
>CAZWFM010000077.1:0-7948 GCA_964633185.1 uncultured Bacteroidales bacterium
GATCGTTTAAGTGTGCAATCGTGTAACTCATAAGTTGATAGAATGGAGCTTGAGGCTAGAGACTTGCAACTTGAGACTATTCTCCAATATGTCAAATTAACAGTATCAGCATTTCGAAACTGATAAATTGACATTGTTATTGAGTATTAAACGTCTGATTATCAGATAATTTGTCAATTATTGCCTATGGCATATTCCTTGATCATTTTTTAACGGTTTTTAAATAAACTTATGTTTAACTTAAAATATGGAGGGTATAGCCATGACACTAGTAAAAAGATCAGACAGTTATTTTCCGTCAATCCCTTCATTTATTGATAACCTTTTTTCAAGGGATTGGATGGATTGGTCAAATTTGAATTTTTCCAGCACCAACACTACTTTGCCTGCTGTAAATATCAGGGAAAGTGAAAATGAGTATGAGTTGGAAGTCGCTGCTCCGGGTATGAAAAAGGATAATTTCAAGATCAACCTGGACAAAGATCAGCTTACCATTTCATCGGGATGGAAGGAAGAAAAGAGAAAGGATGAAGAAAACTACACCCGCAAGGAGTTTAGTTACCAGTCATTCCAGCGTTCTTTTACAATTCCTGAAAACCTGGTAGATGGTGAAAAGATCACTGCAAAATACAACGATGGAATTTTAAGCGTTAAACTTCCCAAGAGGGAAGAAGCAAAGCCAAAACCGGCCCGCGAAATAAAAATTAACTGATCGTTTGTAACAACAGTAGTATTTAAGCAGGACTTGATCCTGCTTTTTTTTATTTCCGGAAACTTATCAACACAAATAACAGACTGTATTCAAAGGATCTGATTTATCATGGCAGTCTCCTGATTGCAACCTCATGCATCTGATCCGTTGTACTGTTCTTTAACGGCACCAACCTGAATGAATAAGTATAAGGCTTTGAAGGTAAAAGGTATTCAGGCAGGGGTTGGGAAACCCAGCTCCAGGTATCATTACCGCCAAGGCCCATTTGTCTGTAATCGATGTAGAACGTGATACAGTCTGCTTCGATCAGTTCATTCAAATGTCTCGCCGTATCAAGCATTTCCTGCGTGTAGGGCCATGCACTTGCATACAACAAGGGCATGCCTGCTGCCATCAGACCGTTACCATTGGTATCTGTCAATGCGATCCACCTGACATCGGTTTTGTTGTATTGGCTAATGACAATATATCCTTTGCCTTGTAATACATTCTGCTGATCATATCCACCCATTCTGCGTCTTTTGGATACCCTTCGGCTCCTTCATAATGCACGAGTCTTGTATTGTTGTATTCATGTACCCATCCTGCCATCGCTGCATGGTTGGGACCAGATCCTGCTTCATTGCCAAGAGACCAGAAGATTACCGACGGATGGTTTTTGTCTCTTTCCACCATCCTGATCACCCTGTCAAGCATGGCATTTGCATAAGAAGGATCGTTGGTTATCAATCCACCGACATCGTGTGTTTCAATATTGGCTTCATCAATAAGATAAATACCGTATTTGTCACACAGGTTATACCAAACCGGATTGTTAGGATAATGCGATGTTCGCACTGCATTGAAATTAAACTTTTTAAGCAGTGTAATATCCGTAAGCATCGTTTCATAACTGATCACTTTTCCTTCCACATCATCATGTTCGTGCCTGTAAACTCCCCTGAGTTTTACCGGCTTGCCATTAATAAGCAATTGCCCGTTATTGATTTGGACTTCCCTGAAACCTATCCTGCACGATCTTATGTCTGCAACATTTCCGGAATCGTCCTTTAAAACCAAAACCAATGTATATAAATAAGGTGTTTCAGCCGTCCATTTTCTCGGATTTTTAATCTCCTGCGACATCAGTTCAAATTTTACTCTGTCTCTTTGCGGGTGTTTTTCATTAATGATATCAAAAACACTCGCTGCCATTGTTGAGTCAAGGATCTTGTTTCCTTCATGATCATACAATTCACCTTCCAATACCCATCCTGAGAGATCTTTTGATTCAAGGTATCCTATTTTCGGACGAATTTTAAGAACAGCGTTTGCATAATGATCGTCCAGATCAGTACGAACAAAAAAGTCCTTGATATAAATTGCTGGTTCAGCTCTGAGATATACATCCCTGTGAATTCCACTCAGTCTCCAGTGATCCTGGTCTTCAAGATAGCTGCCGTCACACCAGCGATAAACCTTCACTGCAACGAGGTTTGTTCCATTTTTCAGGTATCCGGTGATGTTAAACTCGGCAGGAAGCCTGCTTCCCTGACTGTATCCGACAAATTCACCGTTGATCCATAAGTTAAATGCTGAGCTCACTCCGCCAAAATGAAGAATTACCTGCATGTTTTCCCATTCCAGGGGAAGTTCAAAAGTCCGCAGGTAACAACCTACATCATTTAATTCGTGAGGGATTTCCGGATGTTCAATGATATCGTATCTATTGCCCCGGTTTTCGTCACGCAGGGGTTTTTGTGTCGGAGGGGTAAAGGGGTAGGTGAGGTTGGTATAAATGGCATTGCCATAGCCTCTGCGCTCCCAGTTTGCAGGAACATCGATATCATCCCAACGGTTTGAATTGTAATTCTTTTCATAAAAATCAGAGGGAGCATCATCGGGATTGTCTGCAAATTGGAACTTCCATTTGCCATTCAAACTTAAATAGCGTGAGGAATTGCTTATAGAGTCTTTAAGGGCTTCCTCTTCAGAAGAATAGGAGATCTGAGCGGCATGGGCCGGCAATTTATTGATGCCAATTACCGCTGGATTTTCCCAGTAATCTTCAACGGAACTTTTTTTACAGCTACCTGTCAATAGTATAAGTGACAGTAACAGCAAAACAAATTTTGAATGCATAAAAATAAATTTGTGTATGAACAATACAATAATCAATTACTCAATGGACTGAAGATAGAGTGCAATGTCATTTCCTCCGGCAATATCAATACCCTCCAGAAGCAGAAGACCATTCACAATTTCTGTTTCAATTCCTTCTGAAAGCTTTCCCTTCCATGTATCAAACTTTTCTATTGTATTTGATGATGGAGTGACTTGTATTGATGATGGCAATGTGTTACAGGAAACAAATAACAGAACGGCTGATACCATCAGAAAAAGAGCAGATACAATTTTATGTAGGTTCATGATGGTTAAGTTTAAATTACGAATCGATGACAATTGGAAATAAATATATTAATTTAAATGCTTAGAAACTCAAACCTTTGTTTCAGGCTTTATATAAAGTGTAGAAAAAACTTACTTTTTGTTTTGAAAATATAAGTTCATGAGGGTTTGAGATATCAATATGACAAATATCAACAGCTCATTTTCTAAAAATGATTAGCTTGTAAAAAAAATTATGATGAAAAAAATTGTCAGAACAATTCTATTTGTATTTATAGTGGTATTCATTAGTTGTAAACATGAAGTGAAACTGTCAGATAATCCATTGCTTTCCGAATTTGAGACTCCCTATGGAGTTCCTCCCTTTGATAAGATCAAACCGGAACATTTTCTTCCTGCATTTGAATACGCTATTGAAGTGCATAACAAAGAAATAGATTCTATTGTATCAAATGAAGAGACTCCGTCATTTGAAAATACGATTGTGGCATTGGATCGATCCGGCAGAAAAGTACGCGATATCAGTTACATTTTCTTCAGCCTGAAATCTGCCAATGGGACGGAAGGAATACAGGCTATTTCAGCAGATTTTGAATCAAAATATACTGAACATACCGATAATATCAATTTAAACAGTGCATTATTCAAAAAAATTGAATCGGTATACAATTCAGAGGATGTTAAGAATTTGACTACTGAAGAACACAGTCTTCTTGATAAATATTACCAACAATTTATCCGCAACGGAGTAAATCTGCCTGATGAAGAAAAGGAAAAACTCAGGGAAATCAATCAACGCCTTTCTGAATTGACCGTTCAGTTTGATCAGAATCTCCTGGAAGAAACCAACAGGTTCAGGTTGGTGATTGAAGACAAATCAGATCTTGCAGGATTATCTGAAGATATCATCCAAACTGCTGCTTTAACAGCCGATGAAAATAATCTGAAAGGAAAATATGTGTTTACCACACACAAACCCAGCATGATCCCATTTCTTCAATATGCTGAGAACAGGGAACTGAGAAAGAAAATCTACGATGCATACACGTTGCGTGGAAACAATAACAATAAGTATGACAACAAGCAGATCATCAAAGAAATTACAAATCTTAGAATAAAGAAAGCTCATTTGCTTGGCTTTTCTACTTATGCAGAGTATGAACTTGATGACCGGATGGCAAAAACTCCCGGGAATGTTTACCGGGTGCTGAACAGAGTATGGGAGGCTTCTCTTCCTGTAGCAATTCATGAAAGAGAACAGATGCAGGCTATCATCGATGAAGAAGGAAATGATTTCCGGCTTGCATCGTCCGACTGGTGGTATTATGCAGAGAAGCTGAGAAAACAGGAATATGACCTGGATGAGAACGAGTTGAAAGTATACTTTGAGTTAAATAATGTAAGAGACGGGGTTTTTTATGTTACCGGACAATTATTCGGTCTGACCTTTGAAAAGATCAAATCCGAAATTCCCAAACCTCATCCTGATGCTGAAGTGTATGAAGTGAAGGACAGCGATGGTTCTTTTAAAGGCATTTTGTATCTCGATTACTTTACGAGATCTGTAAAAAGTCAGGGAGCATGGTGCGGAATCTATCGTAAGCAATATACTCCTGACGAAAATGACGTGAGACCTGTTGTTACCATTGTATGCAATTTCTCAAAACCGGCAGGAGATAATCCGGTGCTTTTGAGTCTGGATGAAACCCTTACGTTATTTCATGAGTTTGGGCATGGTTTGCATCAATTGCTTTCGGATGTGAAATATGAAAGTATTTCCGGTACGAGTGTAAAAAGAGATTTTGTGGAACTTCCTTCTCAGATTATGGAAAACTGGGCTGTTCAGCCTGATGTGTTAAAAGTGTATGCAAGGCATTATAAAACACAGGAAGCCATGCCTGAGTTGCTTATACAGAAAATGGAGAACTCTAAATATTTTAACCAGGGCTTTGCTACTGTTGAATATGTTGCAGCATCACTTCTGGATATGAATTATCACTCTCTTGAGAAACCATCGGACTTTGATGTTAATGCGTTTGAAAAGGAATATTTATCGGAAATCGGATTAATTCCTGAAATTGTATCGAGGTATCGGAGCACCTATTTCAAACACATCTGGTCAAGCGGATACCAGGCAGGTTATTATAGTTACCTGTGGGCAGAAGTAATTGAGCAAGATGCTTTTGAGGCATTTCTTGAGAAAGGATTGTTTGATCAGGAACTGGCAAAATCATTCCGGACTGAGATCCTTGAAAAGGGAGGGAGCGATGATCCTATGCAGATGTATATCCGGTTCAGGGGCAGAGAACCGGAAATAGAGCCTTTGTTAAGAGGCAGGGGATTGTTGTGATTATTTAGTCTCAAGTCTTTAGTCACTGGTTGCTGGTTTATTCAATCTCGAATGTCCCTGTCTGCCGCAGGCAGGTGACCTTGGGAAGCGAAGGTTGGATGAAATGAATTGAATTGAATTATCGGGCATAATGTCTGTTATATAATTTCAACTAATCATTGCTATAAAGTAAATTCAAAGGATACACCCTGACCGCGTGTCGCTGAAGCTATAGCGGAGGAGCAAGGGGTGTAAATATAATAGCCCGGAGCGAAACCCCGGGAACAGGTTGAAAAATATAAAAGCGTTTCATCTGCCTACATAATTCAGGGTATATATAATCTATGAAACGCAGGGCACAAACTAAATTCCAAACACATTAAAAATACGCGCGGGTGCAGTTTTAAGGTTAAATCGTTGCTGGTTACTGGTGATCCAAAAAATGCACCATGCTGGGCAGTTCTGGAGTCCTTATTTGGGGATGGGAAATAAATGGATCAATTTTATTGATCGAAATGGTTTATTTGATAGTAAATTTAATGCATGGCGGTACAATATATTCAATGGTGGAGGTAATATTACTTATCAAAGAGTATTTGAAGGAGAATTTATGGATCCAGTATCATTTGGATTTTCATTTGAATTTGCTTTGCCAAAAAGTATCATAAATGAGGCTGGACCACTTGTATATGGAGTAAGTTTTGGACTTATTGCAGATAATAAAGGAATAAGTCCTTATATTGTTGAAAAAACACTGGACTTGGATGCCAATACAAATCCTGCAGCGACATTCTCTTTAACAATGGATGGGGCAATTTTTTTCTCAGAAGCAGATGTAACCTTATTAAAATGGACCTTGATTACCAAACCTATTAATCGACACACCCTAAAATAGAGAGATCCGGCTTCTGATCCGATTGGGTGAAGTTTACGGATGCATATAAAAAATCATATATTGAATTATAAAAAAAGAAACTAATTAGTTACATTTGCGTTTATAATAAATGAGGATACTTGAACCGTATAAAGATTATTTCTGGGACTTTTATAATCCTTTGAAGCAGAATGTGAAAGATAAAGTTGATTACGTTATTACAAATAATCATATCGGTGAAAATGGTACCGACAAAGTTCTTTAAACATCTTGAAGACGGTATTTATAAAATAAGAATCGAAGCAGGCGGTAACATTTATCGTATTTTTTCCTTCTTCGATGATAATAAACTGGTGATATTGTTGCATGGTTTTCAGAAGAAAACCCGGAAAACACCGAGAAAAGAAATTGAACGAGCAAAAAAATTAAGGAGGGATTATTATGCAGACAAGGAATCCAAAAACAATAAATGAGCTTTTTGACCAAAAGTACGGCAACCCAGGAACAAAAAGCCGTGAAGATTTTAAGCAAAAGGCTGAGGCATACATGGTTGCTGAATTGGTAAAGGAATCACGCAAGAAAGCACACCTGACACAAGAACAATTAGCAGAAAAACTGAATGTCAAACGGACGTATATATCGAAAATTGAACGTGCTTCGAGTGATGTGCGCATTTCAACTTTACGGAAGATTATAGAGACCGGATTAGGGGGCAAACTACATATCAGCGTTGAACTATAGTTGGTTTTACTGATTGCCTCTGACTATCCCGACAGCCAAACGGGATGGGATATATAGATGTGATGGATTATATGATTTTGTCACGCGCTACAATCAGTCGCCAGCTATAGGGTATTGCAAACATGCTCGACCGGTTTACCTGCCATAGGTGTGGCAGGCGGGTGTGAGCGAGCTGAACCAGAGACCAGTGACCAGAAACTTGTGACTATAAAAATTATTATTGAAGCATTTTTTTGCTCATGGCAGATAATTATTTTATTTTTATTATCGATCTTGGTTTTTTTCTATTTAATACAAATAATGTAAAATAACTGCTTACTAACCTAACTTAAATTCTATGCTTCGAATTCATAAATTCCATGTTCCATTTCTGGCAGCTTTATTCACAGGTTCTTTTATAATGGCGCAATCAGAGAATCTGGTTGAAAACAACGACTTTGAGGAATACAAAGAATGTCCGCAAACCTATACTCCCCAGGATAGAAGTCATAAACTGATCCCCGGCTGGACGTATCCGACAATAGCGACACCCGATTATTTTAACAAATGTGCACCCGTGAGAACTGAAGGAGTGGGTGTTCCTAAAAATTTTGCAGGTGAAAGCCTTCCCAAATCCGGCGACGGATATGCCGGGGCAATATTAAGTGGTACCGACGACGGGTACAGGGAGTATATTCAGGGTACTTTAAAAACACCGCTTGTAGCTGGTAATAAGTACTGTATTACATACTGGTATAAACTGGCATCCTATTCCAAGTTTGCCGTTGATCAGTTGAGCATGTTCTTCAGTGAGGTTGAAATCAGAAATGATTTAATGGTTAACCTTCCTTACAAACCGCAAATCAATAATAAGGTCGGGCTGTTCCTTGACAATATTGATGAATGGGATGAGATATGCACAGTA
>CAZWFM010000078.1:0-7848 GCA_964633185.1 uncultured Bacteroidales bacterium
CCATAGGCTGTTATTCTCAGCTTGGGGCCGTACGTTCCATTGATCTGAACTTTGTTATCGGTATGGGAAGCATCGCATCGGACGATGCCGATTGCGGAGGTTCTGACCCGACTGATACTCCTGAATTACAAAATCTGGACAGGATGTTGCACCAGCCCAATGATGTAACAACCCTGCGCAGGATTTGGGGCTACCTTTACAAAGGAATTTATTTCTGCAATATGTCTCTGAAATACTTCCCTGCTCTTAAAGAAGGTCAAAGTGATGAGATTCAGGAATGGGTGGACACCCGTATAGGAGAAGTAAAATTCCTGAGAGCCCTGTATTATTTTATGTTGTGCCAGGCATATGGAGGTGTACCATTGCTTGACGAACCTGCTTCATTGGATGAACTTACAAGCATTGAAAGATCAACCGTAAAAGAAATATATGGTCTTATTGAACAGGATCTGCGCGATGCAATTCCTGTTCTTCCGGTGAAAAGTCAGCTGGACGATGTGGGAAGAGCTTCCAAAGGAGCCGCCCAGGCATTGCTGGCCAAGATGTTACTGTATGAATCTTCCTATAATGAAAATTACGGAACTTCGGATGTCCGGCTTGGAGCTGTTGAAGATCGCTACGCCGAAGCACTTCAATATGCCGAGGAAGTGATCAGTTCGGGACAATACAGGCTGGTGGGTACTGATGGTGATACATATGATACATACTGGGGAGCTGAGACGAACGGTTACCGGTATGCATTTACCGAAGACGGTGACAATTGTGAGGAAAGTGTTTTTGAAATTCAGCACATCAATGGTCCACAGGACTGGATCCAGGCAAGAGGGAATGCATTAACTGCCTTTACTACAAACCGAAGGTACGTGGACCTGGACGATGAAGGACAGGAATTCGGATGGGGATTCAATTGTCCTACGGATGACCTTATGGCCGAATACGAAGCAGGGGATCCGAGAATTGCAACGGTTGCTGCTCAGTTTGGTGATTCTATCTTCGTAAACATGACCATAGACGGAAACCAGGTAGATATTTGGCGTCCCATCGATACAACTGTTTCTCCTACCCACAGAGGTTGCAGGAAGTATGAAGCATCACCCGAACAGTACTGGTCAACCCGTTCACATTGGGCCGACGGACCGGTGAATGTTCGTCTGATCAGATATGCCGATGTTATTCTAATAGCTGCCGAAGCTGCTTTACAATCAGGAGATGCCGCTACGGCAACAACGTATGTAAATATGATCAGAACAAGGGCAAGAATGTGTGGTGGTGCAGGAAATACTGTTCCTGCTAACTACATTTCAAACATCGATCTGACAGAACTCAAATCAGAACGCAGAAGAGAACTGGCATGCGAAGGTCACAGATTCTGGGATCTGGTACGTTGGGGCGATGCGGAACAAGAACTTAATGGGCACGTACTTGGAATTGGTTATACTGTTCAATATGAATCTCCGAAATACGATTTCTTCCCGATTCCTTTAACAGAAGTTGATCGTGTTCCGACACTCGAACAATACGATGGCTGGAGATAACACAGTCAATTTCCATATCATTAAAAGAGGGAGCCATGGCTCCCTTTTTTTGTTTGTGCTGTTTGGGTTGAATGAGCTAAACCTTATAGAATATGAAATAGTTCTTCCGATAAACATATCATCCTGAAGGTTTCTTTTATATATTTGTGAAAACGGATTGATGATGGATCAGAATAAAAACAGGAAGACATTCTTTCAGAAACTTCGGCATAAATACAGGCTTTCAATATACCGGGATGAAACATATGAAGAAGTATTGAACCTGAAACTATCCAGAATGAATGTACTGGCATGGGGAGGATTGACCGTATTCCTTTTTCTTGCCATTGTGATTTCCATAATTGTGTATACACCGGTAAGAGAATTTATTCCCGGTTATCCCGATGAAAACACGATCAGATATAGCCTTGCAAACAAACAAAGACTTGATTCTCTCGACATTGAGCTGGGTCGAAGAGATCTGTATATAGAAAATATCAATCGAATTGTATCCGGAAAGGAACCAAAAAATTACGACAACCTTGGAGATACGAATATAAATTATGATGACATAAACTTTTCACGTTCAGTTGAAGATTCCTTATTAAGAGAATACTTTGAACAGGAAAATAAATTTTCAATTCATAACAATGGGAGTAAAAGACCTCTTAAAGGGATTTCTCAAGTTCATTTTTTCCCTCCCGTAAAAGGTTTGGTAACGAATTCATTCAATACTGTCAAAAATCACTATGGCACAGACATAGTTGCAGGATCGAATGAAATTGTGAAATCTACTTTGGATGGAACAGTAATAATGGCATCATGGACTCTTGAAACAGGTTGGGTCATTCAGATTCAACACGAGAATAATTTGATTTCACTCTATAAGCACAATGCCGAATTACTTAAACGTGTCGGAGATTATGTAAAAGTTGGCGAACCTATTGCCATCATCGGGAATTCAGGTGAACTAACAACCGGACCTCATTTGCATTTCGAACTGTGGTACAATGGAATTCCTCTGAATCCTGAAGACTATATTTCGTTTTAATAGCACTCTTCAGACACCCAAATGATTAAAAAGGTTGCAATACTTGGATCAACGGGTTCAATTGGCACTCAATCTCTTCAGGTGATTTCGGAACATCCGGAATTGTTCGAAGTGATTGTCCTGACCGCACGCGATAATGTGGAATTATTGGTCAAACAAACCATTCAGTTTAAACCTAAACATGTTGTTATCAGTAATAGCGAACATTACGACCTGTTAAAAGAAGCTTTGCATTCAATGGATATGGAAATCCATGCAGGAGAAAAAATGCTTGAAGAGATTGTCAGGATAGAAGAAATAGACATTGTTGTTTCTGCCCTCGTTGGATTTGCCGGGCTCTTCCCAACAGTTAATGCTATTAAAGCAGGAAAAGATATAGCCCTGGCTAATAAAGAAACCCTTGTTGTGGCAGGTGAACTGATCACTTCCTTGTCGAAACAATACAATTGTTCTATCTACCCTGTTGATTCGGAACATTCAGCTGTTTTTCAATGCCTTGTTGGAGAGTCAGATAGTACAGTTGAGAAAATATATCTTACTGCTTCAGGCGGACCGTTCAGAGGCATGGCGATCGAACAGCTTAAACATGTTACCAAAAGTCAGGCACTTGATCATCCAAATTGGTGCATGGGAGATAAAGTGACAATTGATTCAGCTTCGCTTATGAATAAAGGTCTGGAAGCTATTGAAGCCAGATGGTTGTTTCATCTTGATCCTGAGAAAATTGAAGTCATTGTGCATCCGGAATCGATTGTTCATTCGATCGTTCAGTTTTGTGACGGTTCGATGAAAGCCCAGATGGGGCTGCCCGATATGCGTCTTCCTATACAGTATGCATTAGGTTATCCTTGCCGGATCCCAAATCATTTTCCACGGTTTTCTTTCATTGATTATCCGGAGTTGCATTTTGAAAAGCCCGACACCAAACTCTTTAAAAACTTAGACATTGCTTTTACTGCAATGCGTAAAGGAGGGAATATACCTTGCATTATGAATGCAGCCAATGAAGTTGCTGTAGATGCTTTTTTAAATGATTCACTGCCCTTCGTCAGGATGCCTGAACTTATCGAGGAAACAATGAACAAAATAGACTTCATTAAACATCCGACTCTGATCGATTATAAAGAATCCGATGCTATGGCACGCAGGCTTGCAATGAAATTAATATAAGTCAGATGCATGCTTGGTGTTCTATTCAAATGTTCTATTTTTGCAGGGCCGGAATAGAATATATTCTGAGGGGACCAATCAGAAATTGGTTGTGTTGAACCGGTTTACACGAATTAACTGACGTAGCATGAAAATTTTAATACAAATAGGACAATTATTACTATCCTTATCCATTCTCATTATATTGCATGAACTTGGTCATTTTATTTTTGCAAGGCTTTTCAAAACAAGGGTTGAGAAGTTTTATCTTTTTTTTGATCCGTGGTTTTCACTGTTTAAACTTAAAAAGGGAGATACCGAATACGGGATAGGCTGGCTTCCGTTGGGAGGGTATGTGAAAATTTCAGGAATGATTGATGAATCCATGGATAAGGAACAACTCAAGCAACCCGCACAGCCTTATGAATTCAGGTCAAAACCTTCATGGCAGCGATTGCTGATCATGCTGGGAGGTGTTACGGTTAATCTTCTACTTGGCTTTATCATATTTGCTTTTGTATTGTTCACCTGGGGTGAAAAATACCTTCCCAACGAAAACCTGAAGGACGGGATCTGGGTTGTTGATTCGCTCATGAATGAGATTGGACTGGAAACCGGGGACAAGGTGTTATCGGTAAATGGTAAGGTGCCTGAAGTCTTCTATAAAGATATTCTTGAAGAGATGTTGTTCGGGGGTACAATGGTAATTGAGAGAAACGGAAAAGACACTACACTTGTTATTCCGGAAGATTTTGCAGGGCAGATCGCTGATAACCGTATTCATAACAGAGGTGATTTACTTTACCCTCGTATACCTTTTTTTATTCGTAATATACCTGATAGTTCACATAATAGAAATTCAGGTTTACAACCAAAGGATCAGATAGTAAGTTTGAATGGAATACCCACCAGATATTATGATCAGGCTCCGGCAATACTTGATACGCTAAAAGGCAGGGAAATTCCAATAGTTGTAAAGCGAAAAGATAAACTATACGAGTATTCTATTACCCTCAATGAATCAGGTAAAATTGGTGTTGAAATAGGTTTCCCGGGATACAATCAATTGGAGAAACTCGGTTATTATACTTTGGCTACAAAGGCATATAGTTTTCCTGAATCTATTCCTGCAGGATTTATCAGGGCGAAAGAAGAATTAACTTCCTATATCCGGCAAATCAAACTGGTTTTGAATTTCAAAAGCGGAGCGCATAAAGGACTCGGTGGTTTTGGAGCTATAGGTGGCTTATTTCCTCCTGAATGGCACTGGGAAACATTCTGGACTATTACGGCACTTTTATCCTTGATGCTGGCTTTTATAAATATATTGCCTATTCCTGCACTGGATGGAGGTCATGTTGCATTTTTGATGTTTGAAATGGTTACCGGAAGAAAGCCCGGCGAGAAATTTCTTGAATATGCACAAATCATCGGAATGGTTTTGATTTTGTTTCTTATTTTGTATGCCAACGGGAACGATATTTACAGATTGATTCTTCGATTGATGGGAAAATAGTATTACCTTTGATAAAAACACTTGAGAGAAATGGCAACTATTTTTTTACTTGGTGCTCCGGGTCCTTTTGAGATCATTATCATTGTAATCATCCTTCTTCTTTTGTTTGGAGGCAGGAAAATTCCGGAATTGATGCGCGGATTGGGTCAGGGAATGAAAGAGTTTAAGAAGGCTACAAAAGAAGATGATACCCCCAAAAATGAAAATTCAGGGATTGCCAATAAAGAAAAAGAATAACAGGAAGTAAACCCTATTTGCTAAACATATTTTTACTTATCGCTAATGAGGAAGAGAAAAATTCCTTATCTGTTTTGTATACTTTCTATTCATTCCTTTTGCCTCACAGGGCAACCTTCTCATACAATAACTACCAAAGAAACATTTTCATCTGATCAGCATGTTGGTGAAGCAAGCCCTGCGAATATATCATATGAATACTATATTGAAAAGCTAAACAGGCAGACTCCGATTGATCTGGTTTACAACAATGATGTCAGACAGTATATTGACCAGTTTCTACAGGTTCGAAAAAATGAATTGATACCGATTTTAGCGCGTGCAGAAATATATTTTCCGCTGATTGAAGAGATGCTTGACACATATAATCTGCCTCTCGAACTGAAATATATGGCGGTTGTTGAATCAGGATTAAATCCTTTTGCAAAATCAAGATCAGGGGCTGTCGGCATGTGGCAGTTTCTCTATAATACCTGTACACTGGTTGATCTGGATGTAAATTCATACATCGATGAAAGAAGGGATTCTTACAAATCAACTGAAGCTGCATGCAAATACCTGAACTATTTGTATGATACATTTCATGATTGGAACCTTGTACTGGCAAGCTATAATGGTGGTCCGGGCGAAGTGAGAAAAGCTATGGAACGCTCTGGCGGGAAAACTGATTATTGGGAGATCAGGCCCTATCTTTCAACCCAGGCAAGCAATTATGTGCCGGCTTTTATTGCTATGAATTACCTGATGAATTATTATAGTATACATGGTGTTGAATACCAGGTACAGGAATACGCATATCAGGATACGGACACATTGCATATCCGGTATTCTGTTTCTTTTGAACAAATTTCAAAAGTTCTGAATTTACCGGTTTCGATCCTTGAAGAATTAAATCCTGTCTACAAACGGGGATTTATTCCGAATCTTGAGGAACCATGTATTTTAGTATTGCCAAAAGAAAAGGTAGAGGATTATTTAAGGTATGAGAACAGAATTATAGGTTATATTGTACCGAAAACTGATTATAACACCCTTCTTTCCAATGCCGGTAGTATCTTAGACAGAGAAAAAATTATACACGTAGTAAAACCGGGTGAATATTTTCATAAAATTGCAATCAATTACGAATGTACTGTTGAAAATATCAAAGCCTGGAACCAGCTTCAGAATTTTGATCTTTTCCCCGGACAAACATTGGAAATATGGGTAAAAAAGGATCATCTGAACTGATTCAGGAAAATCAGGATCAAATAGAATGAAGAAAAGATGCCAATCGGCAGGCTTTTTGTGATAATTTAAACACTGCGAACCTTTAAATAAATCTGTATTATGGTGTCAAAACATTATTTATTTCTACTAATTATAGCATCTCTTGCTTCCTGTCTTGATTCTGAAAGATCTGCTTTGCAACCTGCTTCTTCCGGCGCACCGGGAGATATACTTCTGGTGATGAATACAAAATTGTGGGAAGGAGCACCTGGTGATGCAGTGAAAAGCACACTCTATATACCTTTTGACGGACTGCCTCAGGATGAACCCAGTTATGATATATTACAGATAAATCATAGCGGATTGGGGAAAACTTACAAAACACAAAGAAATATTATAATTACAAAAATAGGCACCGATCAGTCCGAGTCAAAAATTCTGATCCATAAAAACACCTGGGCAAAATCACAAATCATAATAACTATTCTGGCTCCTTCAGATTCCGCTTTTGTTGATCTGGTTAATAACAATAGCGATAAGATTCTGGCACTATTATCCGACACGGAAAGAAAGCGTTTGATGCAAACATACAAAGCTTCCAGAGATGAACAAATACGAGAGAAGTTAAAGGAAAAATATTTTATCACATTGAATGTTCCAAGAGGTTATAAGATGGATGTCGAAAAATCTGATTTTATCTGGATATCACATGAATACAGGGATATTATTCAGGGAATTTTTGTTTATTCATACGAGTATACAAATGAAAATACATTTACAAGTAAATATTTGGTTGATCAGCGGAATAAATATCTAAAAAAATATGTGTCGGGAGAGATAGAAGGCTCCTTTATGACCACTGAAGCTTTGTATCCCCCGATATTTAATGAATTTAGACTAAAAAGTAAATACACAGCAGAGATCAGGGGTTTGTGGAAAATGGTCGATGGAATTGCAATGGGAGGTCCTTTTATCAGTATTTCGCAGCTTGATGAAACAAGAAATAGAGTTGTTACAGTTGAAGGTTTTGTATTTGCTCCGGCTCATAAAAAAAGAGACTTTCTCAGACAGGTTGAGGCAATCGTATTGTCGCTTGAAATTATTGAATAACAATCAGTTTTTTGTTATTGTTTTTGTGCTCGCTAACCCCTCAGTGCTCCGTCGCTATAGCT
>CAZWFM010000079.1:0-2275 GCA_964633185.1 uncultured Bacteroidales bacterium
GTTGCATCGGCAAATTTATTGATCTGTTCCTGTGTTATGGTATGGTAATCTGAAACACCGATTTCCTTGCCCAGAAAAGCTTCCAATTCTTTATAATTGTTAATGATAATCTTGCCCACTTTTTTAGGGATTCGTTTGTATTTGAAAAATTCAAAAATACGAATGTTTATTTTTTAAGTAAAGAAAAGCAAATATATTTTGAAAATGCCTGCATCATGGTATTCTTAATTCTTGTTAATTACCTATATTCATATAGCATGTTATTGAGGCAATCAGAAACCTTGTCTGATTGAAGTATATTAACACCCCAAAAAACTCTTAACAAAGTTTAACACGCTGAAAGCAATACTTCTGATGAATAAGAACGTTCTATAAAAAATGAAAATATTTACTATATTTTTATGAATAACTAACATCCTGAAGACATGAAAAAAATAATAGTATTCATGATGACTATCCTTATTAGTATGGCATTATTCGGCCAGGAGAAGCAAGTACTGAGTAAGGAAGAAAAAAATGCACTTGCCAAAGAACAACGTAAAGCAGAAAGAGAAAAAGCAGATGCCGAAAGAAGGGAAATAGTTACTTTGATGCTTGAACACCAGCGGTTTGTTCTTGAAGCGAACTATGTAGGTGATGGGAAAGGACAACGTGTTCCGGTTTCCTCTCTGATAAACTTTATTGCAGTAGATTCAAATAGTGTTGTTCTTCAGCTTGGATCTAACTTTGGCATTGGTATTAATGGAGTTGGTGGATTAACTGTTGAAGGAAAAATAACGAAATACGAAGTTCAAAAAAAGGAGAGAAAAAAAAGTGCTTCATATTATGTCATGTTATATATTACCTCTTCGGCTGGTATCTACGATATTAGCATGAACGTAAGTGAACTTGGTTATACGGATGCAACTGTAAGAGGAAATGTTTCCGGTCAATTAACCTATTCGGGAGAACTCATACCAATTAAGTTATCGAATGTATACAAAGGTCAAACCAATTACTTCTAATGAATTAAGTCCCGGGGATTAAACCTTTGCATTCTCCAATATAACGTTATGACATAAGGAGTATTGAGGTTAAAAATAAGATCGCCTGATCACAAAGATTTCCGGCAGGTATTTTGTGTGAGCTATTCTTTTTTTTGTTTTGTGATCTTTCCTGTTTTTTGTAACAACTGTCATAAAAACCATCCTGTTTGTCAACATTTTGTATCAAAGATAAAATTCAAACGTATCCTTTTACAGATTGAATAATCGTGGAGGATTTAAAATGCATACAAAGCAAAACCTGAATATCGAAGGAACAAGTTCATTGCCAGCGGTATCCTTTACAACAGAAGGAAGACTAAAGATCGAAGGAAAGATAATCCCTGATAATGCATTGCCTTTCTTTCAAGTGCTTTACAATTGGGTCGCTGATCTTAACATTGATTCCATTGTATTTGATATAAACATTGAATATATGAATACAAGTGCTTCCATGCAAATGTTTAAACTATTAAAACAACTGGAAGAAAACTGTTTGATCAAAGAACTCGTTATAAATTGGTATTATGAAGAAGATGATGAAGACCACTATGAAACAGGATTATTATTTGAAGAAAAACTGAGTCGTATGAAATTCAATTATTGCAGCTTTGTTTAACTCGCTAATTTAAATGTCTTCTGGTTCTGTTTAATAAATATTGAATATGAGAACCGTGTGGATCTTTTTCCTGAGCTTTTAAATAAAACCTTTCTGCCTCCTTATAATCCCCAATTTCATAATTAAAATTTCCAAGAAATATGTATTCTTCCGGAAGTGAATATTGCCCCTGTTCAATGAATTGCTTATAGTAATTCATCGCCAACAAAGTGTCTTTATTCAACATTGCCCTGTTGATATGATCCATATTCACATAATTATAAACCATAGCAAAGGAATAATCAGCTTCAACATTTAAAAATTCGGGGTAGTTGGCAGCCCTTCCTTCCTTTCTTGCCTTTTCAATTAACACCGGGATTGAAGCTCTCCCCTTCTTATCTATATGCGTTAAAAACATATCGGTATAAGGGCTCATTCCTTTGGAACAGAATACCAGCCATTTGCTATTAGGAGACCATGCATGCCATGAGTTCATCCTCCAGAAATTACACCTGAGTTTCCTGGCTCTTCCTCCTTTAAGTGGTACTATATACAACTTGCTATCCGGCATAAGCAGCATATAATTTTCTGATTTGCAGAAAACAAGCCATTTCCCATCAGGAGATACAGCGGGAAAATAATTACTCATGCCATT
>CAZWFM010000079.1:2375-7827 GCA_964633185.1 uncultured Bacteroidales bacterium
AACTTTTTATTTTTCGTATACATTGAAACTGACCAGTTCTTAACTCTTTCATCAGTGTCGTACCATGTAATTGTGGGTGCCGGAAATTCCGGTGGAAATAATGACTTATCAAATGGATATATTAATCCAAACTCTTTGTCTTTCTTACTATTTTGCCGAACAATAAAATAACCTGATATTGTAAGTATTAATAATACTATAAATACTATGAATCCTTTTTTGTACATGATATGGATTTCAAATTATAATTTATCATTCCTGATCTTAATAGAATGATAAAGATACAAAATACAGGAATCTTTCGCTCAAATTAATTCAGCAACACCTTCTATCTCAACGAGAAGGTCATCCCGACAAATATCAGCTATCAGATAGGATTTTGGTATATCTCCGAATTTTTTTTCGCAAATATCCCTCACAGAGGCAAGGTCAGAAGCATCTTTTACATAGATACGCAGAAAAGTGTATTGGATAGTTCCTGAAGTTTTGCTTACTCCTGAATGCCTTAAATTTTCATCAGCAATCAAACCTGAAATATTATCAATCGTCACCAGGGTTTGCTTATTAACATCATGAATACCTATGGTCTTTTCATTCAGTATGGAAGCTGTCCCGGATATGAAAACTACTTTATGACCATTTAATGAAACGTATTTAGCTCTTTCAAATTTGGGCGTGTTTTTTCCTGTTTTCTTTCCGGAAGAATTCCCTATAAGCACTTCCTGAGAGTAATTGTACGCATCAGTTTGTCTAGGATTCTTCACAGGTATTATTTCTACATCTTTTGCTGGTTTAACAGCATAAAACTCCAATAATATACCACCATAGTTCATCCCTATTCCGGTTGCTGCAGGATATCCATTTTTAAAATCTGATTGTGAATAATAAACAGATCTGGTATCATTGAGAAGCTGATAGTTTTGAAACGTTTCATTGGCAACCTGATTTACCTGTACAATATTTTCAACATAGTTCCATTGACGCACAATATCAGAAAACGAAAGAGATTCCGTATTCAGAATATCCTTCATTAGTTTATATGATTCCTCAACCTGCATGCTCAAATCATGATCAGGAGTTTTCGAAGATATCCCTCCTGCATAGACTTCCTTTCCCTGCGAAGATTCAATTACTGTATATGGCGTCTCATAAAGTTCCTTAAACACTATCTTGATATCTTCACTTCTATTTTCCAACAAAGTAATTTCAACTGATATCATTAAATTATCAGCCGGAGGTTGGGCAATAACACTATAGGTTGGAATCGACGTAAACTTCTTATCCATGAATGCAGAAATCTCCTTTCTTATACCAATGAAATCTTTATTGTTGGTTGCATTGACAAAAAAAGAACAGTGAAGAACTGTAGATCCTGCATAGTCAGAATTATGGTATTCCGGAATTTTCTCAAAACAACTGATCAACTGCTTGTGAAAATTTGCTCCTCCGTCCGGTTTGATAAATACTCTCCTTATGTTATTCTTCATGAAATAGCCTGTAATCTGATTTTGAGCGCCAAATATATAAATTATTAACTTCTTGTGCGATGAATTCTTCAATATATAATTTCCAAATTCTAAATCTCAAACATCAAAAGATAGTCTCAAGTCCCTGGTCACGAGTCTCTAGTCTCACCCTCTAATCATTCCAATTAAATTCCAAACTTCATGATTCAATGATCAAAACTTTAAAACAGGTTGTCGGGTTATAGGATTGTTGGGCACTGGTTGCTGGTTTGTTTCACCTATTTTATCGTGGAACCATTGATTTGCATAGGAATTGAGAAGTTAAGATTATGAGATATGAGACAATGAAATGTGAATCTTAAGACCAGGGACCTGAGACTATTTTTTAGTTGTTAGGTTGTTGGTTAAAAATCAGGGGGAAACCCAAAGACAATTATGTAGACGAAGCATGCTACGTCTACATTTACCTAATGATATTGAGATATGTTCGGGAATGTTCATTCTTAATTCTTAATTCTTAATTATAAATCACCTGCTTCTGATCACACCAAATTCCAGCCCCCTGATCTCTGCAAGACTTTTCATTCTTCCATACAAACCATATCCGGGATAATTTTCCTTGCCTATATCTCCCAGCATTTGATTCCCATGATCAGGACGCATAGGAATTTGCCAATCAGAACGGTTCTCTTTCTTTCTTTGGTTCATCTCCTGCACTAAGATCTGCATTACATCATACATATCGATATCTCCTTCAAAAAAGTAATTTTCATTGAAGTTTAATTTCTCATCCCGGGTAACATTTCGGAGATGAGCAAAGTTAATACGATGTGAAAAATTCTTTGCAATGTCTGAAATGTTATTAAAATAACCTGCTCCCAGTGAACCTGTACATAAAGTAAATCCATTTGCCGGAGAATCTATAACAGTAATGATTTCTTCGATATCTTTTTCTGTACTGACAATGCGGGGCAAACCCAATAAAGACCATGGCGGATCATCCGGATGAATAGCCAAACGTATACCATGTTTTTCTGCAACAGGGATGATTTCTTTAATAAAATCAAATAAGTTCGATTTCAGCTGTCTGTTATCTATCTTATCATAAGTAGCTAATTTTGCTTTCAGTTCAGCAAGTGTGAACTTCTCACCCGAACCGGGTAATCCCAAAAGGATCGTTTTCTTCAAATCATGTATCTCTGATCGCGAAAGATTATTAAAATAGTTGTTTGCTTCCTGAACAACTTCCGGAGGATATGACTTCTCCGCAGATTCGCGTTCCAGAATATACAAATCGAAAGCAACAAATTTTGCAAAATCGAATCGTGTTACCTCCGAATTGTCATTGAATTTAAACAAAAGATTTGTTCTGGACCAGTCAAGTATTGGCATAAAATTATAACATACAGTATGTATGCCACATTCTGCCAAATTCATTAAAGACTGTTTGTAGTTTTCGATAAATTCTTTGTATCTGCCGACTCTTCTTTTTATGTCCTCATGCACAGGAAGACTCTCAACAACGGACCATCTGAATCCTGCACGTTCAATCAAATCTTTTCTTTCAAGAATGTCTTCTATGATCCAGATCTCTCCAACAGGAATCTGGTGAAGTGCAGTTACAATACCTGTTGCTCCTGTCTGCCTGATCTCATTAAAAGTAATACGGTCTTTCGGGCCAAACCAACGCCAGGTATATTCCAGCATTTTTCTGAGTAATTTAATAATTACATCCTGTAGCGAGCATATCCATAGATGAAGAAAATTGAACACATATAAAATCAAACACCGCTGTATGTACTGAATCCTCCGTCAATCGGTAACACAACCCCGGTAACAAAAGAAGATGCATCACTGACAAGATAGAGTACTGCTCCGATGAGTTCATCGGCATGGCCAAAACGTCCCATAGGTGTTTTTGAGATCACTTTCTCCCCTCTTTCAGTATAGGATCCATCAGGATTAGTTAGAAGTTTACGGTTTTGCTTACCAATAAAAAATCCCGGGGCAAGAGCATTTACACGGATTTTCCCTTTGAATTTCATGGCCATTTCCATAGCCAGCCATCTTGTAAAATTACTTACTGCAGCCTTCGCAGCTGAATATCCAACCACCCTTGTGATTGACTGAAGTGCTGCCATTGAGGAAATATTAATGATATTTCCTCCTTTTGATTGCTCACTCATGGTCTTTCCAAAAACAAGTGAAGGAAGCACTGTACCTTTAAAATTAAGGTCAGACACTTTATCCAGGTCATTAAAATCAAGATCAAAAATAGTTTTATCAGGTGGAATAGTAGCCCCGGGCATATTTCCTCCTGCAGCATTCAATAAAATGTCAATTGATCCAAACCTATCAATGACTTCATCACGGGTTTTTTCCAATGAAGCAACATCAAGAACATTTGTACTTAATCCTACTGCATCTCCTCCCTCCCTTTTAATCCTTTCTGCGGCTGCTTTTGCATGTTCAGGTACAATGTCTGCAAATACAATGTGCACGCCTGCTTTTGCCAAACCATTGCCAATTGCGCCTGCCAACACCCCTCCTCCACCGGTAAGCAAAGCAACTTTACCATACAAATTAAACAAATCCTCCAAATAACCCATTTCCCAAATGCTTATGTAATTAATAAAAATCGTTACTTTAAATCTTCTTTGATTTTCTTAACCAACCCAAGGACTTCTTCAACTTTATTTTTTACTGCAACGTAATTGCCTTTTTTAATATCCTCTTCCGGAAAAAGTTTTGAACCCATTCCCACACACCAAGCACCAGCCTTAAACCATTGCAGTAAATTCTCATAGGTTGGTTCAACACCTCCGGTAGGCATAATGTTCGACCAGGGCATTGGGCCTTTCATGTTTTTTATAAATGTTGGACCACCGACTTCCTTTGCAGGAAAGAGCTTTACAACATCAGCTCCCAATTCGTGCGCATTCATGATTTCTGTTGCTGAACCACAACCAGGACACCATGCAACACCTCTTCCATTGCATATCTTTGCTGTATCAGCATTAAGGATAGGTGATACAACAAACTTAGCTCCCGATTGAATATAAAAAGCAGCTGTGGCTGCATCAACAACTGATCCAACTCCCAGAATCATGCCGGGCAATTCTTTAGTTACCAGCTTTACCAGTTCACTGAAAATTTCATGAGCCAAATCTCCGCGATTGGTAAATTCAAAAACTTTTAATCCCCCTTCATAACATGCTTTTAGGACATTTTTACAAATTTCCTTATCGGAATGATAAAAAACCGGTACAATACCAATGTTTTTCATGGTAAGTAATATCTCCATTTTACTGTATTGAGCCATGATTATATGTGTATTTAGTAAGCAAATGTAAACAATACCTTGAGAATAAAACAATTCAATTCTTGAAGAGTTCAGGTTTATAGTCAGGTAAGGCCAAGCAAAAAAAACTCCAATGTATTGCCTTGAATTGTATTTGGAACCCAAACAATTTGGAATAATTTTCAAGGCGATACATGATGCTGATGATATAAATTAAAGTAATTATGGTTCAATTTCATTTTCCATTTTTAAAATTGAATATTGTTGTTTAACTTTATTAAAAAGAGTAAAAACATTTTAGAAAGATTAACGTTTAATTGTATGATATCTGAATCGTAATTTTTATTGAAAAAACTAAACTCTATTAATTTTTTTTCAGAAAATTTAATTTAAACTTTGAAGATTGTTTATCAATATTGCATTAATTTAATACCAGTTGTTTAAAAAATAGCTTAATCATGTCACGGACAAACAAATGGCAAACAGAAAGAGAAAAACCCAGAAAATTTAAACCTGAAGGGAAGAAAAAATCTTCCATTAAAAGAATGAAGTATATGGACTTTGATGATGATGATGAAAATCAAAACTTTTAATCTATCTTAAATTAAAAACAATGGCAACAAAAACAACAAAAACTACACCTAAGAAAGTGACAGTGCGCAAAGCAAAGTATTCTTCAGACGAT
>CAZWFM010000080.1:0-7805 GCA_964633185.1 uncultured Bacteroidales bacterium
CAGTTGTTTGAGAAAAAATATTTCGAATATCAGAAAATACACCTGTATATGTAGCAGGATTAGACCTTGGAGTTCTTCCGATGGGTGACTGATCAACATCAATTACCTTATCAATATTCTCTAATCCCTTGATTTCAGAATAGGGAAGAATATCCTTGTTTGAACGGTACAAATGTTTGCTCAGCGCAGGATATAAAGTTTCGTTGATAAGCGAGGACTTACCACTGCCTGAAACTCCTGTAATACAAATAAACAAACCCAAAGGAAACTTCACGGATACGTTTTTCAGATTGTGTCCTCTGGCTCCTTTTAATTGGATAAATTTATTATTCCCTTTTCTACGGATTTCGGGAACTTCAATTTTTTCTTCACCGCGCAAATAGCGAGCAGTAAGGCTATCTGACTTTTTAACTACCATAGGAATTCCGGCCGACACAACTTCTCCACCGTGAATGCCGGCAAAAGGTCCCATATCAACCAGATAATCAGCGGATTGTATCATTTCTTTGTCATGTTCAACAACTACAATTGAATTGCCGGCATCACGAAGTGATTTCAGTGCCTGTATCAATTTTACATTGTCACATTGATGGAGTCCAATACTTGGTTCATCAAGAATATAAAGCACATTTACAAGTTGAGATCCGATTTGTGTTGCCAGCCTGATTCTCTGACTTTCGCCACCCGACAAGCTTCGTGATGGCAGGTTAAGCGAAAGATATCCCAGGCCAACATCCAGTAAAAATTGTACTCTTGTACGCAATTCTTTTAATACTTCTGCAGCAATCTTCCGTTGTCTTTCATCCAGAAACTGTTCGACATTTTCAAACCATCGGGCAAGTTCGTTGATATCCATCTCAGCCAGTTCAGCGATATTTTTATCGTGAATTTTAAAATAGAGGGATTCCTTTTTCAATCGGTGGCCATTGCACACCGGACATGTTATTTTTTGAATAAACTGATTCGCCCAGTTTGATTCCTGACCTGAACCGTTGCCGTTATTTATCTGCAGGTTATGTATATAATTTACAACGCCTTCAAAGCTCAGAAAGTAGTTAGAGTTTATACCCAAAGGTGTGTTTTCAAGTTTAAAGGATTCCTCAGAACCGTAAAGAATAATTTTAAGAGCTTCTTCCGGGATATTTTTAATCATCGTATTGATGGTAAATCCGTATTTTTTTCCAATGGCTTCCAGCTGCCAGAATATGAGTGTGTTTTTGTATTTGCCCAATGGTTCAATTCCTCCTTGCTTAATACTTAAAGATGTATTGGGAATGATCTTATTCATATCAATCTGGTTGATAGTCCCTAAGCCATTACACTCAGGGCATGCCCCCAGCGGGGAATTAAAAGAAAAAGAATGTGGTGCCGGTTCATCATATGCTATTCCGGATGAAGGACACATCAATTGTCGGCTGTAATATTTGATTTCATCATTATCTATTTCCAGCAGCATAATAGTACCTTTTCCATGGTGCATTGCCGTAGCAATAGAATCGTACAATCTTTTTTTATCGGAAGCTTTAATATCAAGTTTGTCAATTACAATTTCAATATTGTGGGTTTTGTATCTGTCAACACGCAAGCCATGCCTTATTTCAGTAATTTTCCCATCAATTCTTATATACAGAAAGCCTTTTCTTAAGATTTGCTCAAATAGTTCTTTGTAATGACCTTTCCTGCCTTTAATTACCGGGGCAAGCAAGCAGATTTTTTTATTCTCGAAATTTCTAATAATCAGCTCTATGATTTGTTCATCAGTATACCGGACCATTCTTTCGCCTGTATTGTATGAGTATGCAATTCCTGCACGTGCAAATAAAAGCCGCATGAAATCGTAAATTTCTGTGGTAGTGCCAACTGTGGATCTGGGATTTTTATTGGTAGTTTTTTGTTCAATGCTGATCACAGGACTCAGACCGGTAATTTTATCAACATCCGGACGTTCCATATTGCCCAGAAATTGTCTTGCATAAGCCGATAATGTTTCGATGTATCTCCTTTGACCTTCGGCATAAATAGTGTCGAAAGCCAAAGATGACTTACCACTCCCGCTAAGGCCTGTTATTACTGTAAGTTGATTGCGCGGAATGGTTACATCAATATTTTTGAGATTATGCACACGGGCACCATAAACTCTTATTTCCTTCTCCGATTCCATGATCTGTCAGTTTTCCATCAATTCCTGATATACATATGCTTTATCATTGAGAATTAATTTATAATTCTCGTGGTAGGAATTTTAATAAGGTACTCTTTTTTCGCTTTGTTGGTTAGCATTTTATCTCTCAGCCAGGGGTTTAAAAACTTCAGCATTTTGTAATTCGTTCCATTCATTCTCGCAAATTCTCCCCAGTCATCTATAGAATCTGAGACTGTAACTACTTTATATCGCGAAGGTTTATACAATTCATCTTTTGCAAGATTAAATCCATAAACATCAGGATTTTCAAGTATTAATTTTATGGCAATAATTCTGTAAACATAACGGGCAGTTTCTTCATTGAATAAAAGATCATAATAATCACTTTCTCCTTGTTTATCAATTTGTCTGTCCACACCTCTTCGCCCGGCATTATAAGAAGCAGCAACCATGGTCCAGTTAGTATATTTTTCGTAAGATTTTTTCAAAAAATCACAGGCTACGTCAGAGGCTTTTTCCAAATGATAGCGTTCATCCACTTCATCAGTAACTTCGAGGCCATATTCTTTGGCTGTTTCTTCAAGTATTTGCCAGAATCCGGTAGCCCCTGCAGGAGAAACCACATTTGATAATCCACTCTCAGCGATAGCCAAATATTTAAAATCATCCGGAATATTATTTTTTCTTAATATATTTTCGATAACCGGAAAATACCGATTGGCCTTTTTAATAAAAAGCATGGTTTGTGAATGGTAGTAAGTATTGATAATAATTTCCCTTTCAAGACTTTCAAAAACATCGTAATATTGTATGGGTACATGTTCTCCGCAAAATTCTATATTTTCCGGAAGAAAAGGAGATTCAACTGTAATGTCAGAGTCAGATTGATTGATAAAGTTTGTTTTAAAAGCCGAAAAAAATAATGAGATAATTACTATTCCCAGAATGGTTGCTACAACAATGTAATTTGATGACTTTTTATAAAATCCGCGCGCATTTGCCATAATAAAAAATTTTGAGATTTCAGTATAACTTTTCTTATGGCAAAATTAGACAATTACCGATAAGTATTATTGAATTCAGATGTTAAAAAGAATATCTTATACCTGTCATTATACCAAATGTATAAGGATGGACTTCAGTTTCTTCAATTTTATTAATAGGTGATAAATAATACTTGAAAACAGGTTCGAGATTAAATAAAATACTGGAAGTTATTGGAAAATCAAAACCAATACCCAACGAACCACTATAATTCACTTTATGAATATTATCAGGCTCCATGGTTATATTTATGGGATTGTTGGAGGTTGAAGTGGCATCCATATCAATCAGGAAATTCGTCCAGATCCCACCATTCAAATCAATATCCAGTTTGCGGTCAATGATTTTATAGCGAACCACAAATGGAATTTCGATGAATTCAAAACATTCCTGAACAATATTCTCCCCTTTTTTATATTCAATATTGGGTTCATCAAACTGGGTATTAGGATTGGTCCTGTTATCATAAGTAAAACTTCCGGTTGAATTTGCAATGTCAGAAGGTAAATTTTCAAACCAGATTTTCTCAGGAAATCCGTATATATCTAAATTATTGGATCTGACGGATAAAATTTCTGCTTTGTTGGTTCCTATTTTTGAATAATAAACCCCGGATTGAACTGTAAATCTCTTTGAAGCACCCAGCTGAATATTTATTCCACCTGCATAGGTTATCATACCTGTTTCATATTCGTCCAGATCTATGTTTTGATAGCCAGCGTCATTTACAAATACTTCCCTGTATGAATATTGAGGACCTGCCTGACCTCCAATCGACCATTGAACATTGCGGTCTTTTGTTGATTTTATTTCTTCAGCATATAATGAATTGTATGCATTGGTCCTTGAGGAATAATAAACAGGGACAACTTGAGTTGCAGAAACACCTGTCATTTCCATCTCAGATTCTTCATTGAGATAAATATTGTTAATGTCAGCATTATGAGCAAGCTGAGCATGAATCAGATCATTATTTTCTGGTATGGCAGGTTCTTCTTTGTTAGCAAAAGTTTTCTCCTGAAGGATTTCTGGTTGAGTTATTTCTGTTTCGTTAATAATGTCCTTCTTTTTTTGCTGATTTGAAAAAACAGGATATTTTTCTTCATTTGTTATGACAGTATTTTTTGAGGTAATACTTTCATTTTTGAGTATTTCAACCGGTGCTTTGATATTTTCAACTACTTGCTCATTATCTGTCTTTTTGTTTGAGAATCTGAAGATCAATCCGATACCTCCAAGCAACAACAGCACAATAGCTGCAATTTTGAGAAACACTGGTATAACCAGTCTTTTCTTACGAAAAATGAGATCATTTTCTATTCTATCCCATACCTTATCAGGGGGAGTTACATTAAAGTCAGATAAACTCTCCTTAAAAATCTGATCGATATTTCCATTTATCAATTTCATAATGACGTTTCTTCTCTTCTTAATCCTTGTTTATAATATGCTTTCACTTTTTCCTGAAGAATCATTCTTGCTCTGGATAGGTTTGATTTTGAGGTTCCTTCAGATATATTTAATACATCACTGATTTCTTTATGAGAATATCCTTCAATCGCATACATGTTAAAAACCATCCTGTACTGAGGTGACAATTCCTGAATAAAATTCATCAGTTCCATTGCTGTCAGATTCACATTAATGTCCTCGTATGCAGTTTGCTCAAATTCCTGTGCATCTTCCGGCATAGGCACAACCTTGTATTGGTTCCTAAACTTCTCCAATGCTGTATTCACCATAATTTTTCTCATCCATCCAACAAAAGATCCTCTGGATTGAAATTGTTGGATTTTCTCAAAAATTTTTAAAAAACCTTCATGCAAAATATCTTCTGCATCCTGTTTGGATCCTGCATACCTTAAGCAAACACCAAACATGCACCCACTATACTCCTGGTAGAGTAGTTTTTGAGCTGCAGAGTCTTTTCGGCGGCAACCTTCGATTATATGTTCAATATTATCAACCAATTATTAATGAATGCAGTAATTCAAATTTACTGTTTTTATTGATAAATTGAATGTTTAATCGCTGCCATTTATGTGATGCAATAGAAGGTCAAATGGTTGCGTTATTCATAGAATAAAGCGAATACAAACAGAGGGAGTGTACAATATCGTACATGCTCTGTATCAATAGTGTACACAAATTGTATAAAATAAATAAGTGATTCAGTTCACTAGAATGTCTTAATTATCTGTAAGACAATATTGTATATCAATTGGCATAATCATTGAAAAATCGACTTCATTGTAATCTAAGAAAACTATATATGATTCGTCTTGAAAAAATTCACAAATCTTATGTAACGGGCAATAATAGTTTGCATGTTTTAAAAGGGATCGATCTTACCATTGAATCGGGAGAATTGGTATCAATTGTGGGATCATCAGGATCCGGAAAATCTACTTTATTAAATGTTATAGGTATACTTGATGTTTATGATAAAGGAAATTATTATCTGGATAATAAATTGATAAAAGGATTGAGTGAGAAAAAGGCTGCATGGTACAGAAACAGGATGATTGGTTTTGTTTTTCAGTCTTTTAACCTGATTTCTTTTAAAAATGCCATGGAGAATGTAGCATTGCCTCTTTATTATCAGGGAGTTAGTCGTAAGAAAAGAAATGCGATTGCAATGGAATATCTGGATGAGATGGGTCTCGTAGAATGGGCAGAGCATTTACCCAGTGAACTTTCGGGAGGACAGAAACAGAGGGTAGCTATTGCACGCTCATTGATTGCAAATCCAAAAATAATACTTGCTGACGAGCCGACGGGTGCACTTGACTCCCAGACTTCTTTCGAAGTTATGGATGTTTTTCAGAAAGTGAATAGCAAGGGTATTACAGTCATAATTGTTACTCATGAAAAAGATATTTCAGAACGAACAGGCAGGATTATTAAGCTGACAGATGGTAATATTGAGAAGGAATACAAACCACTTAAACAACCATATTATGCTTGATCTGGACCAATGGCAGGAAATATTTGCCACAATAAGAAAAAATAAATTACGGACTTTTTTAACTGGCTTCAGCGTTGCCTGGGGAATTTTTATGCTGGTGATACTATTGGGTTCCGGTAATGGACTTGCCAAAGGAGTCATGTACAATTTTAGCGATGCAAAAAACAGTGTATGGATGGGTGGAGGAAGAACAAGCATGGCTTACAATGGTCTGAATGCAGGAAGAGACATCGAATTGACAAATGAAGACCTTAAACTGTTAAAGGATCGCTATACGCGTATTGAAAATTTATCCGCAAGGCATTATGTTTATTCAGATGCTATCAGCTATAAAAACAATTACGGTGATTTTAATGTGTTAGCGGTTCATCCCGGGCATTTGGTTGTAGAAAATGTAAAACTGATATCAGGGAGGTTGTTGAATAAGTTAGACATTCAGGAATACAGGAAAGTTGCAGTTATCGGAACTGCAGTAAAGGATCAGCTATTTAAAGAGGAGGATGCGGTTGGTAAATATGTTAAACTCAATGGTATAAGTTTTAAGGTGGTTGGTGTTTTTGGCGATGTGCATGAGAATGAAACAAAAAGGATGTATATCCCAATTTCATTGGCACAGAAGACCTTCATCAGCAAAAACAGGGTTCAGGCTATTACGTTTACAGCGGGTAATGCATCTGTTGATCAGTCAAATGCAATGCTTGAAGATATTCGTACCACACTTGCTAGAAAATACAATTTCAATCCTGATGATCAGCGTGCTATGTGGAGTTGGAACGCTATTGAGGAACACCAGAGAATGAATGCTCTTTTTAAAGGCATTAATTTATTTGTTCTCATCATTGGAATTTTCACAATTATTGCCGGAATTGTAGGTGTAAGTAATATAATGCTGATTGTAGTGAAAGAACGGACAAAAGAAATAGGAGTAAGAAAAGCGATAGGAGCAAAACCGGGATCGATTGTCTGGATGATCATTCAGGAGTCCATTTTAATAACTTCAATTGCAGGGTATGTTGGGCTTGTACTGGGGGTACTCTTATTAGAAGGGATTACAAAAGCAATGCCTGCAACACAATATTTCCGAAATCCGGGGATCGATTTTACTGTTGCTATTCTTGCTACACTGGCAATTGTACTGGCAGGAGTTGTCGCCGGATATATTCCGGCAAGGAAAGCAGCTAATATTCAACCGGTCGTCGCTTTGCATGACGAATAAAATATACTATTATGATTGATTACGATAAATGGCAGGAAATTTTTCACACACTGAAAAAAAATAAACTTCGAACCGGATTAACAGCATTTGGAGTATTTTGGGGAATCCTGATGCTTATGATAATGCTTGGAGCAGGATCCGGTCTTGAACACGGGGTATCATCCGGCATGGGCGATTTTGCTACGAATAGTATGTTCATTTGGGCGCAAGCTACTACTATACCGTATAAAGGATTTCCGAGAAATCGATGGTATAGGTTTGAGCTGAGTGATATGCATGCAATAAAAAACCAGGTACCCGGAATAGATATAATAACTCCAACCGTACACGGAGGAGGGTGGCAGGTTACATCAATAGCAATTTATAAAAAGCAAAAGGGAGAATTCAGAGTGGAGGGTATTATGCCCGATGAGAACAGGGTAGATCCGGTGAAT
>CAZWFM010000081.1:0-7735 GCA_964633185.1 uncultured Bacteroidales bacterium
CGGCATTGCTTCAGGGCGAGTTCTACAGCGTACGCGATACCCTTATCTTTGATACATCAAAAGTGAATAAACTACTGATCAAATATGGGGCAGGATGTATTCAGAATTTAGGCAACTTTCCTTTAACACCTCAACAATGGCAGTATTATATCGGATACATTCAACAAACGGTGCTTGAAAAAACAAGGTTAAAAATACCGGTTATCTATGGGATTGATGCGGTTCACGGGGCGAATTATACGACAGGATCCGTTATGTTTCCACACAATATTAATCTGGCTGCAACCTTTGAACCCGAGCTGGCTTATCGCGTAGCTGAAATTACTGCTTATGAAGTGAAAGCGAGTTGTATATTCTGGAATTATTCCCCGGTACTCGACATAGCGCGACATTCTTTCTGGGGAAGGATCTATGAAACCTATGGAGAAGATACCTATCTGACACAGCAAATGGGTATTGCTCAGTTAAGAGGTTTGCAGGGAGAAGATCCATCGGCAAAAAACAAGGTATTGGCATGTGGTAAACATTTCCTGGGATATGGAGCTCCATTGAATGGCAAGGACAGATTTCCCGTGATTCTGTCCGAGGATATGCTTCGACAGATCCATTTGCCACCTTTTCAAAAGGCTATCGAGGAAGGATTATTATCGATTATGTTGTCTGGCGGGACTATAAACGGAATACCTTCACATGCCGATCACTGGTTAGTTACAAACCTTTTAAAAGAAGAATTAGGATTTAAGGGAGTGGTACTGGCTGATTGGGGTGAGCTTGATATTCTTCACAGTGTTCACAGGGTAGTATCTGATGAGCGTGAAGCTGTGAAAGCCTGCATACTTAGCGGTGTAGATATGGTTATGGAACCCTATGATGAAAGCTTTGCTGTAAATCTGATTGATCTGGTGAATGATGGCGAAGTACCTGTGTCGAGGATAGATGATGCTGTAAGGAGAATTTTGTACCTGAAATACAAATCAGGGATCTTCGAAAATCCTTTGCCTTGTATGGACCCATACCCTGATTTTGCATCGAAAGAATCAAACGCTCTGAATTTGCAAATAGCCAGAGAAAGTATTACACTCTTAAAAAATAAGGATCATATGCTGCCATTGAAAAAGGACTCGAAAGTATTGGTTACCGGTGCAGCATCCAATTCATTGAATTCCCTTAATGGTGGCTGGTCCAGAACATGGTCAGGTGAAGACACATTGTATAATGACACTGGAAAATTGACCATACTTGAGGCCATTAAAGACAAAGCCGGCATTTCAAATGTATTTTTTTCCAAGGCGGTTGACTATAATCATGAAATAGATATCGATGATGCTTGCAGGAAGGCAGCCTCTGCAGATGCAATTATTGCGTGTCTTGGGGAAAAACCTGCCGCAGAAAAATTCAGTGACATTGAAGATCCGGCATTGCCGGAAATACAGGTAAAGCTGATAAAAGAATTATCAAAGACCGGAAAGCCTGTTATCCTGTTGCTTGTTCAGGGACGACCAAGGATCATTCGTGAAATTGAACCATTGGCAGATGCTATTGTAATGGCATACCTGCCTGGTAATGAAGGAGGAACAGCATTGGCAGATATTCTTTTTGGAGAATGTAATCCCTGTGGCAAATTGCCTTTTACTTATCCACGCTATTGTGGTTCTCTATGGACTTACGATCATACTCTTCTGGAAGAACGGAATATGGGTTTCAATCCTGATGGTTTTTCTCCACAGTATGAATTTGGTTATGGCCTCAGCTATACTCATTTTAACTATAGTGATCTGGTTTTAAATATGGATAGTATTAGCATACATGACCAACTAACGATTGAGGTGAAGATTTCAAATACGGGTAACCGGGCTGGCAAGGAAGTTGTTATGTTGTTTGTTACTGATGAGATTGCTTCTGTTTCACCTCCGGTAAAAAAACTGAAACGGTTTCAAAAAATCAATTTAAATTCCGGACAAACACAAAAAATTATTTTCAAGATAGATAGTAATGATCTGCAATTTGTAAATTCAGAGAACAAATGGATTGCTGAGGAAGGATATTTTACTTTGCAGATCGGTGATCAAAAAGCAAGGTTTTATTTGTCTGTGAATTCATTTTAGTAGTATCTTATAAATATGCCAGGCAGAAAAAAAATATGTATCGGAAGTACATTATTGAAAGTCACTCATAAAAAAGTCTCAGGAGAAATCATAGACCTTATGGGGCTGAAATATTATAAGATCAGCAATTTTGATAATATGCCTCCTTTCTTTATGACACTTACCGGAATTGGAAACCACTGGATGTTTATTTCAAGCAACGGAGCACTAACCGCCGGCAGACGCGAATCGGGGGATGCGCTATTTCCTTATACTACAGATGATAAAATTACAGACAGTGCAGAAAATACAGGCAGCAAGTCGATTTTCAGAATACCTGGTAAGGCCAAAGAATACCTTTGGGAACCCTTCTCATATCGTTCTGATGATTTATACGAAACAGAACGCAATATTTATAAAAGCATTTATGGTAATATACTCCTGTTTGAGGAGATCAACTTTTTTTTGGGCATTTCATTTTCTTATTCATGGCAGTTTAGTAAGACATTTGGATTTGTAAAAAAATCAATTCTCAGGAATCTGACAAAGGAAGACAAGGAAATTATTGTATTGGACGGATTACAAAATATAATGCCCTATGGTGTTGATGAAGGTATGCAGTTACAATACAGTACACTGGTTGATGCATATAAGAAGAATGAACTGGATATTTCTTCCGGACTTGGAATCTATTATTTGAGTTCAATACCCACCGACAGAGCGGAACCAAGCGAAGGATTAAAATCAACAACAGTATGGTCGGTTGGCTTGGAGAATTCTGTCAGGCTCTTATCTTCTGAACAGTTGCCAGCGTTTCGTTCCGGTGTTGAACTGGTGCAGGAGAATAATATTCAGGGCAGACGGGGAGCTTATTTTGTTTCCGGGAGTATAAATATCAAAGCCAGCGAAGAATTGAATTGGATAACCGTGGCTGAATTGGAACAGGATCGGGCAGCGATTTTCAAAATAATACATGATCTGAGATCACCTAGGCAGCTTGCTTCACGTGTAACAAACGATTTGGAATTGGAGACCCGGAATCTGATTGAACTTGTATCAATGGCTGATGGCATTCAGCTTGTGGAAGATAAGCTCGTGTCGGTCCGGCATTTTTCAAATGTGCTTTTTAACATCATGCGTGGAGGTATTTTTCAAAATCACTATACAATCATTCGTTCCGAGTTCATTGAGTACATCAGACGACGCAATATTAAAATTGCCGGAGAATATGAAAACAAGATCTTTTTTACCTTTCCGGAGGAAGCGGATTATAATGAACTTATCTGTATTGCTGAAGAAACCGGAAATGAAGATCTGACCAGAATATGTTACGAATTCTTACCACTCTCATTTGGAAGAAGGCATGGAGATCCAACTCGTCCATGGAATCGGTTTTTTATACAAGGTCAGGATTCATCCGGAAGAATGCCAATCAATTACCAGGGAAACTGGCGTGATATATTTCAGAATTGGGAAGCTCTGGCATTCAGTTATCCTGAATATACGGAGGGAATGATATATCGTTTTCTGAATGCATCAACAGCAGATGGCTATAATCCATACCGAATCACAAAAAATGGAATTGACTGGGAAGTAATTGATCCGGATGATCCCTGGTCAAACATCGGATACTGGGGCGATCATCAAATTATCTACCTGTTGAAATTGTTGGAACTCTCAAACCGTTTTCATCCGGGAAAGCTTGTAAAGTGGTTAACAGAAGAACGATTTGTATACACAAATGTCCCATACAGGATCAAAGTGTATAATCAGAGGCTACTGGATGCGCGCAGGACTATTTTATATGATACGGAAGAAGCAGAAGAAATAAACCGGAAGGTGGAACAATATGGAGCTGACGGAAAACTTTTATGGTTAAAAAATGAGCCATACAAAGTCAATATGGCGGAAAAATTACTTGTTCCGATCCTTGCGAAACTTTCAAATTTCATTGCAGATGGAGGTATTTGGCTTTGTACACAGCGTCCGGAATGGAATGATGCCAATAATGCCCTTGTCGGCAACGGATTGTCGATGGTAACACTTTATCATTTGCGCAGACATCTTTCTTTTCTTCACGACTTGTTCAGTAAAGCAGATCACGGGATTTTCCCTGTTTCTGCTGAAGTTATACAGTGGATGAAAGATATACACCATGCATTTTCAGAGCATCGAAGTATCCTTCAAAAATCAACCGGTTTATCCAGACGAAAGCTTTTGGATTCGCTTGGGAAAGCTGTCGATAAGTACCATAAGAAAATTTATAACAAGGGATTTAGCGGATTGAAGCGGAATGTGAAATGGGTTGAACTTGATCAATTGATGACGCTTCTGATGCAATTCATTGAAGTTACCATACAACGGAACCAGAGGAAAGATAAGCTTTTCCATGCTTACAATTTAATGAAAATGAATAAAGATGGAAGCATTTCTATTGTTCATCTCTATGAAATGCTGGAGGGCCAGGTAGCAATACTGGATAGCGGTATACTGAATGGCCTGCAGTCACTGGAGGTACTTGATGCACTGAAGAATAGCGCTATGTATCGCTCTGATCAGAAAAGCTATACCCTGTATCCGGATCGGAATTTACCACGATTTCTGGAAAAGAACCGACTTACATTGAAGGATATTTCTTCATTTGACTTAATTAAAGGATGTTTGGACAGGAAAGATTACCGGCTGATTCAACCGGTAGATGATCAAAGCTTTCAATTTAACGGAAATTTTAAGAATAGCGAAGACCTGGACAGAATGATTGAAGAATTGAAGACTGATTATGACGACGACCTTATTACCAATGAAAGAGAACTATTAATACAGCTTTTTGAAGATGCATTTGAACATCATGCATTTACAGGTCGCTCCGGAACATTTTTTAAATATGAAGGTCTGGGAAGCATTTACTGGCATATGGTAGCCAAGTTGGCATTTGCAGTACAGGAAAGCTATTTCACAGCATTTGACCACGATGAGTCAGCATCGATTTGTGATAAGTTAGCCAGGCATTATCATGAAATCAGGGAAGGATTGGGACTGCATAAAAACCCAAAGGATTATGGAGCGTTTCCTGTAGATCCTTATTCTCATACGCCAAAGCATTGCGGGGTTCAACAACCCGGTATGACAGGCCAGGTAAAAGAAGATATTATGACACGTTGGGGTGATCTGGGCATCAGGGTCAGGAACGGATCAATCAGTTTTAGGCCTTCGCTTATGCAGGAAGAGGAACTTGTTTCTGATGAAGATACATTTGTTTATTTTACCATTCGTGGTGAAAAAAAGGAAATTCTAATACCCGAAAGATCAATCGCATTCACATATTGCCAGGTACCGGTTGTATATAAAACAGGAAATGCAGATCAGATTCAAATCTATTTTCAGGATGGCAACTCATTGATGGAAAGGGGATCATCCCTTTCATCAGAGATATCGGAAGAACTATTCAAAAGGTCGGGAAGAGTGGAGCGGATTGAGGTTTCATTAAAATTATTCTTTAAAGAAGAATGAGCAAAAATATTGCATAACATTTTTTAAAGAAAATACGGTTTTCCTTCATAGTGTTAAGAAAGGTTATATAGAAAAGACCTGAGCTGATAATAGCTCAGGTCTTTGTTTTGGGATAATTTATTCTTTTTCCTTTCTGGTTTTTAATTCGGTTTCAATTTCTATCATTTTTTCTGTGGTGAGAGGATATATAAATATGATCAGAATGGCCAATATAATAAAAATCACAGGGACAAAACTATTGATCAGACGGATTCCGTTTAATGCTTCCTGACTTTGTTCTGTTACACCCTTACCAAAATAGCCCTGTATTTTGAGGACGAACATCATGGTAACTCCTGCCATTCCGCCTCCAAATTTCATAGCGAATGTTCCTGCCGAAAATGTCAGGCCTGTAGCTCTTCTGCCAAATGTATATTCTGAATAATCTGCAGTGTCTCCCAGCATGGCGAAGAAGAGTATCGGCATGATGCCCGCAGCAAGTTCTGCCAGTATTCCCAGGACAAAAAATAAAGGAATATTTGTGGGTGGTACAAAATAAATGGAACAGGTAAAAATCCCACTCACTGCCATAACTAAAATAAAGAGTCTTCTTTTGCCAAAAAAAATAGTCAAAGGAGTAGCAATAAACGAAGAAACCATCGAAGCCAGAATCACTCCAATGAAAAATACTCCGACCAAGGTTTCTTTTCCAAGATACCATTTGAAGTAATAGGGTGCAGCACCCTGTCTGATTGAATTGTATGTAACCCAAAGGAAACCAACAATAAGCATTATAATCCAGGCACGATTTTTAATGAGATCTTTAAGTTCGGCTTTGATATTTGCCTTCTGAGATTTCGGTGGTTTAATTCTCTCTTTGGTCGAAGCAAATGCGATAAGTGAAAATACTACCAAAAGAAAAGCAAGAATGTAAAATGTATATTGATAACCAAGAGCATCGCTATTCAATCCTTCGGGATCCATTTTTTTACCTATAAACTCTACAAGCTTAGGTAAAAAGCCTATTGAAATAAGACCGCCAAGATAGGCTCCGAAAAACCGGTAAGATGAAACACTTGTACGCTCCAGGATATTTCCGGTCATAACTCCTGATAGCGATGAATACGGGACATTATTAGCGGTGTAGGCAAGTGTCAGTAATACATATGTAGTGTATGCCCATATCAATTTCCCTGTCATGGTAAAATTTGGTGTGGTAAATGTGAGGGCAAGCAACAATCCGAAAGGCACTGCGGTCCAAAGTAAATAAGGGCGAAATTTACCCCATCGTGTCTCAGTACGATCAGCAATAGTACCCATAATTACATCCGTAATGCCATCAAACGATCTGGTTAAAACCAGTAAGAGTCCGACAGCAGCTTCCGGTAAACCAAAGGTATCAGTATAAAATATTGGAAGGAAAGCCATGAGGGGCCTCCAGGCTACATTGGCAGCAGCATCACCAAGTGAATAGCCGAACTTTTCGCTAAAAGAGAGTTTCCCGAATTTTTGATTATCCATTGTAATAGTATTTACGATTTTTATTTCTTAGTATAGGCAAAACTCTCCTCCATCCCTTAACGGAAGGTGAAATTATTTTACCATAAGGTCATAAAAATACATCTTTTTTTTACAAAGAAACGAAATGAGTTGTTTATTGACGAGAGTTTAGGGTTCAGAGTTCAGAGTTTTGAGTTTTGAGTGTTTAACTGTTGAATCGTTGAACTGTGTAATTGGTAATTCGTGATCTGTGATCTGCTTAAGTGGTTTAGGTGTATAGAAGATGATTAATCGAAGAATCGGTGAATTGATTAAATGAAAAAAATCAACATACGAAATGTTTAATATAGCCTCAGTTAATCAGTTCACCAGTTCATATATTGAAGACTTGAAACTTGAGACTTTCCACAAAATTCACAATCCGAAATCCGAAATCCGCCATCCGCAATCTGCAATCCGCAATTATTCAACCCTGATAAGTTTCTGCATCTGAACATTATCACCGCTTACGACAATAAGGTAAAGACCATTTCTGACAGCATTTATATCCTCTGAATACATTGTGTTCAATCCCTCATGATACAGGCCATAATAGAGTTCATCTACAATTCTGCCGGACAGATCATACAGGAGGATTTGACATTTTCCTGTTTCACCGGCTT
>CAZWFM010000082.1:0-7707 GCA_964633185.1 uncultured Bacteroidales bacterium
CACTCCATGCTATCCACCGCCAGCCATGCTTGGTAAATGCCCGTTGCTCTATATAACACGTATAAGGAGGATTATACAAATTTTCCATTGCATTCATGGTTTCTTTTTGATCATCTTCATGTACCAGAGGCATATATTTATTGCCGATCAGTTCATCTTCAGATTTTCCAAAAAGGTCACAATATGATGGACTAACAAAGACAAAATTACCTTTAATATCAAACTTCACTACCAGATCAGTTTGCCCGGTAACAAGTAATCTGTATTTTTCTTCGCTTTGGGATAATGCTTCTACGGATTCTTTTCTTTTAAGAGCATTTACGAGAGTCTGACCGATAATACGCAATAGTACAATTTCATCATCAAGCCATTTACGTCCTGCCTGAATTAGTACCAATCCCAAAAAACCAATGACCTCTTCCTGATACAATAATGGCACTTCAATAAGCGATTGAATGTTCTGATCCGTAATTATAGATCTTAATAAGATGGCCTGATCAGGAATATCATTTATACTTTCAATTTGAATTGGTTTATTGGATCTCATTTGTTTTGTATGCCAGTCAGATATCTCGAAATTTACATTTTCGAACTGCTTTCTATTAATATTAATCTTATTGTTATGCCATAAATGTGTAATACTTAATTTTTTTGTTGTGTAATTAAAAAGGAACAAATATGCCGCATCAGTTTTTGTGAACGCACAAATTTCTTTAAAGGCTTTTTCAATATTATGATCTACTTCATGTAACGGGATGTTTATAAATCGTGAAGAAATATCAAAAATAAGTTTCTCAAAGTCATAGCGATACTTAATATATGCATCGGTTTTTTTCTTTTCATCAATGTCTTTTATAACGGTAATAATTTTTTTCTCATTATTCAGAAATACAAGTTTCAGAGTTATATCAGTCCAAAATGTGGATTTATCCAATCTACGGGATAACCATTCAAATTGGTGTTCTCCTTTTTCAATGGCTTTTTCTACGTGTTTGTAAATTTCTTCGGCTGTAAATGGAGTTTTACCCAAGGAGAATTTGTTCATGTCAGCAGTTATAATACTCTTATAATCAGCATTATACATCTGTAGTAAAGTATCATTTACATCTTCGATCTTTTTATTTTTTATATTAAATATTGCAATTGCATCTGTCGTGGAATTAAAAATTTCCCGATAATTACGCTCACTCTCAATAATTGCTTTTTCGGCCTCTTTACGATCAGTGATATCAAGAAAACAACCCATAATAAGTTCTGATTTGGTCATTTCATTTTCAATCAGAACTGCCTGATCATATATCCAGATCTCTTGGCCACTTTTACACTTCCATCGATATTCCACTGAAATTGGTTTGTTTGGCTCCATGACATTGAATGAGCCTCCTACAATACTGTAATCTTCTTTATTAATTCGTGAAGCCCACAGGTTGGGTGTCTTTTGAAAATTTTCCTGTTTGAATCCGGTTAAAGGCTCAATTTGAGTACTGCACCAATAGGTATTTTCACGTTTCCCTTTTTCATAGGAATAATAAGCCATGGGAATTGACTGGAACAAAAGACGTATCTGTGCTTCACTCTGCTGCAATTTTGAAGTTCTTTCATTGACAAGAGATTCGAGATGATTCTTGTATTTTTCTAATTCAAATTCAGCATTCTTTCTATTGGTTACATCAATATTGATTCTGCCAAATAACCTTTTTTGCTTTATGAGAATAGGAAAAACACGATACTGAATGTATCTGATCTTCCCATTGATTTCTTTTTCAAATTCATCAATAAATATTTCATTTGCCAGGTTGTGAACATAATTTAATACCGTTTTTTTTATTCTCGCTTTTTCTTTTTCTGTTTTTCTTGCTGTCGGGAGGAAATCATAATCAAAAAGCCAGACAGGTTTGTTTAAATATTTCTCAAGGGGGATTTCATAAATTAGTGACATCGCACGGTTCCAGTCTATAATAATACCTTCACTGTCAATAAGGCAAATTCCTTCTGACGATTGCTCAACAAAACTCTTAAACAATTTATCAGTAAGTTCTATCGAATGTGTATTCTTTTTAGGCCAAATTCTTCTACCTTTCTTCATGAATTGCCTGGTTAAAAATTGTATAGTATAATGCCAGCGTTTCGATTCACAAACAACAATGTATCTATTTTAAAGGTATTAAATTTTTACTGGACATTGCGTATGAAATTCCTTTTGCCGGGAAAATGAAAATTTTTACTGCAATGAAATTTTAATGTATTCATTATGGCCGGATTTTATATACATTTCCCTTTTTGCCGTAAGCAATGTTTTTATTGTGATTTTCATTTTTCTGTATCAAGAAAAAATCTAACGAATATAATTCGTGCACTTAAGAAAGAAATAATAGAGAGAAAACACGAGTTTTTAAATATGGAATTCAACACGATCTATTTCGGTGGCGGAACTCCTTCATTATTGTCTATCGATGAATTGAATAGTATTATTAAACTAATTCAGCATAACTATTCAATACATTCTAATGCCGAAATTACTCTTGAAGCAAATCCTGATAATTTATCAAAGGATTATTTGTCAGCCTTATACAATGATACGATTATAAACCGATTAAGTGTTGGCATTCAGTCTTTTAATGATAAGATATTAAAATTTCTGAATCGCCAGCATAATTCAAAAATTGCCTATGATTCAATTTGTAAAGCAAAAAATCAAGGATTTGAAAATATCAACATAGATTTAATTTATGGCATACCAGGCATGAGCGAAAAATCATGGATAAAAGATCTGGGCATATTCAGAACTTTAGACTTGCCTCATTTATCAGCATATCATCTTACAATTGAGCCTAAAACAGTTTTTGGGTACTATTTAAGAAAAGGGAGGATTACGCCTTTGAATGAAGAAGAAAGTCTTAAACAATTTAACATACTGTTGCAGTTTGCATATGGGCATGATTATGAGCATTATGAAATATCGAATTTTGCTAAGCAGAATTATCAATCAAAGCACAATCTTAACTATTGGAACAGGGAACCCTATATTGGAATAGGGCCTTCAGCTCATTCTTATACCATTCAACGCAGAAGATGGAATATAGCAAACAATACAAAATATTATCAATCATTAGACAATGATTCAAACGATTATTTTGAATACGAAGAAATAGATAAAAATACTGCATATAATGAACTGCTTCTCACATCGTTAAGAACAAAACAAGGGATTGATATAACCTGTTTGGAAAAAGAATTTGGAAAGGAATTTTTATTACTTTTTGAAACATCCGTTCAGAAATTTCTTGAGCAGGGAGTTGTGATCAAAAACGGGACAAAATATTATCTGGATGATAGAGGAAAATTTATTTCAGATTATATACTATCGGAATTAATGAAAGTGAATTAAAAAAAACCGTTTCCAAATCAGAAACGGCTATCAGGTATTTAAGGAGATGAGTTTTATTTCAGAGCCATACTTGCGGATCCAATTTCATATCCTTCAGCATACAGACTAATAAAATAGGTGCCAGGGATCAACTCTTCTGTTGCATCCCAGAAAATACACAGATCAATATCTTCATTTGCATAATCGAGATCACGTTTTGCCGAATAAGCAATGGACTGATCATCAAAATCTACGATTCCCGCATCCGGTGAAGATAAGACAACCTCGTCAGGTCGGCTGATACGAAGATAAATTGTTTTATTTCCTGCTTCTGCAACCGCATTTTCACGAATAGTAAAGCAAACCCTGATTTTTTCAATTTTGCTGATCCTGTTTTTTGGCTTAGAGTTGCTGTTAAGACCCTCGGCGATAATATTTGTTGTTATGAGTTTTTGAGCAAACCTCACAGTTTCACTAAGTTCATGTGTTTTTATTGATAACTCTTCATATTCTGTGGATTTCTTTTGCAATTCCTGTCTTACCTGAACATTTTCTTCTGTGAGTTCACGATTACGAGTATTTAGTGAATCTATCTGTACAATATAACTTTTCATAACTTTCCTCAAAGTTTCAAGCTCTCGCTGATACATTTTGATTTTTGTTGTACTTGAAGCCTGTCGCTTAAGTAATGTCCTTATTCTGTCCTGTTCTGCTTCCAGTTGTTGAACAAGAGAATCATTTTGTGTTTTCAGCGTGTCGTAAACAACAATGAGATCATTAAGTTCCCTTTCCAGCTTTGCTCTCTCACCTTCAACATATTGCAGATTTTCATTATGCTTTACATTATCTGTATACAATTTAATACCCAGAAGAAGTGCAATTACCGCAAGTGTGATCACCACAGCAATAAGATACATGGGTACTTTTTTCTCCGGTGGAGGTGGCGGCATTGTTGGTTTCGAAGTGTTTGATTTAGGTTCCATAATTCAATTAAATAAGGTTATAGAAAACTAACTAATATATTGTCATTTTATTTTAATTACAATGAGAAATTTTACTTCTGTTGCTAAATATTAAGTATTCCCTTACCCCGATCAAAATTATACAAATAATTAAAATGCTTCATTGAAACCTAAATAAACTCCAACACTTTCATTGCCAAAACCAACATCGATTCGTAAATTCATTCGGGGCTGAAACTCATAACGGTATCCCAGGCCTATGTTAAAAATGCCTCTGTCTATGTCATGAGGTTTTGTATAAACAGTACCTCCTCCAAACCAGAATATAAGTCCGTGACGTGAAAATTTCATAGTCTTACCGCTAAAAAAGGAGTGACGATATTCCATCAGGAGAAAGAGCATTGATTTGTCACAAAATTGTCCCCAATAGTATCCTCTCAGGTCATTTGAATTTCCAAGTTTTGACATATCGGTCCAGGGAATGTCCTGATAACCCATACGTGATTTCAATTGCCAGGCGAGCACAGATCCTTCCCTGATAATTGAAATGTATTGGCGATAATCCAATTCAATGACCTGGTAATCAGAAATGCTTCCAAAGGATTTATTATAAAACAAGCCTTCTAATTTGATAAGCAATCCTTCTGAGGCATTCGGAGGAAAATCGCGTGAGTCAAAGTCCAGTATAACTCCCACACCATTATTATTAATATTTGTACCATATTTCAGAATATTTTGATCTTCCAGCATTAACTCTGAAATATCAGATGCTTTCGTTTTGTTAAAGTCTGCTTCTATACCCAGAAAAAAATTTTCTAAGATTCTGTACATAATAGTTGGGCTGATCCTATAGCTTTCATTATGATAAAAAGTAGTTTCATCTCCTTTTTCCACATCAAATGCTTTATCTATACCAATGCCCCAATAATGATCATCCATATTCCTGTAACAGGCATCAAGATAGAACCTCAATCTGTTATCAAACCAGTATGTGGTAAGATTACCGGTTATATAAAAAGCTCCTTTTATATTAAGACCAAAAGTGAAAGGGAATGTGGAATGGGATAAGTATGGATTGTTTCTCTTGGTTTTAAAACTAAGCAAGGATCCACCGGTAAAGATGAAGCCCATCTCCGGATTGTATGCAGGCATAATAAATGGAGAAATTATTGGTGCTCCGGCATCAAACCGATCATTCTTTTTCTCTTTTTTATAAAGGTGGGTTTCCTGGGCTTCCAGCGCAGAACCATTAACAATGAAAAAGGGAAGAATCAGAAAAATTAATTTATTCACATCGTTTATATTATTATGTGAATATCAAATTTATCCAAATAAAACATATGGTCAAATGAAAAACCGAAGAACACTATCACGTTATAATTGTCCTGTTTCATAAATTTTACACGTACCATGGCATGTGTGAATCAGGTTGCCAATATTGCCGATGAAGAAGGGCGCCATCAGGATATACATATATTTTATGGTGTATATAAACTTGAGTTATGGACCCATTCGCTCAATGGATTCTCGCAGTAAAAAAAGATGATCTGGTTTAAGAATAATAAAATGGTTTGTTTGAGAGATAAAAGTCTATTCATCAAATATTTCGGCATAACGATGATAAGAGAAATTCATTCTTGGGAGCAATTCTTCATAGATTTCACCTGATTCCAGTATTTCATCATCACCATCTTCATAATACCATTTCACATTTATCTTTTTGTACTTTTGATTGGATTCGACAGCTTTGAAAAAATCGTGCAATTGCTTTGAAACAGCAGTATTAAAATACTCAAGATTGATTTCGAGAGTAATTTCATCTCTAGAGAATTCTTTAACCCAGGCAATAAGTGGACTAAAAAAGGTGTGAGCATTTTCGGGGAGTGCTCTTCCGGTTATTTTTAATAATCCGGCAGTATTGAATTGTACGGTTGGCAGACTGTCAGATCCTTCGATATACAAATTCTCCATTGAGATTGAGTTAATTTATCTTTCGTTGTAAAATTATGGTTTCTGTTTTAAATTGATTTATGCTATTGACAAAACTTAATTCTGATGTGATAAAAATACAAAATCTATAAAGTAATATTTATTATTTACCTAAATATATTTAATAATCAATCTTTCTATCTCATTAATTTTAACAGGATCGAATGGTATTACGCAAGAATTCTCATAACGTTTCAAATAGTCAAAAGTTTCTTGCGCACGATTATCAATTAGTAATTTTTTCCCGGCTTTCAAAGCAAGAGCGATTTCTGAAAGCGTTCCGGCTCCATTGCCAATGACAATGATCAAATCGGATGTCAGAACAATGATATTGTTCCTGGCATTTCCCATTCCTGTTACTATTGGGATATCGACAAATGAACTCATCCTGTTTTTATGATCATCCGGAATAATACCAACAGTAATCCCATTGTTCTCCCTTGCCCCTTTCATTGCTGCTTCCATAACTCCGCAATTTCTTCCTCCTGTTAGCAAAATAAAATTCAGCTTCGCAACAATTCCTCCTATAACATAAGCCAGTTCAATATTCTCCGGTTTTGCAGATTCTCCGGGGCCGATTATGCCAACCATATTTTTTGTCATATATAATAAACAGAATATCTATATCAATTTTCGCACTTCAACTGCTTTGAGAATAATTTTTGCTATCTCTTCGACAGAAAGAGTCATACAATTGAATGTAAGATCGAATTGAGTATAATCTGTATTTTTCCCTTCAAAATACTCTCTGAACTGTTTGCGTTTTTTATCAACATCCCTTGCATATTGCTCAGCATCTTCCAATGATAGTCCATGTTTTTCACTTACTCTTAGTACTCTCCATTCCATGGGAGCTTCCAGGTTGATATGTAAAGAATTAGCGATATCTCGTGTAATAGCAACTCCGCCTCTTCCAACAATTACTGCATTGCCCTCGTATGCGATATTACGGATAACTTTGGCTACTGTACTTCTTATTTTTCTATCACTTTTGTAATATTTGCTTAGATGTGCTGCAAGTATATCGTCGATGATTCCTTTTTGTTCATAATTAAAAACGTACTGAATTTTTAATGGATCAATATCAAGCTCTTTAGCAGATTCACTCATTATTTCTTTTGTGATCATTTTCCACTGGATTTCTTTATATCCTTTTACCAGCATTTTTTCACAGAGTTCGTCAATGAGTACTTTTGCAACTTTTTTTGCCGGACAACCATAGAGTCGTGAAATGGTAATTACCGGACCGGGGTGACTGGTATTACCACATTCTTCCTGAAGGCGGGTTGACATGTATTTGAGTAAATCTACCTTCATAGTATGTATTGGTTTTGTCGTTTGAATCCTGTGAGCGCATTCCCCGTAACTTGCCGCGGGGCTAGCGAACAC
>CAZWFM010000083.1:0-7651 GCA_964633185.1 uncultured Bacteroidales bacterium
TGCTCCAGCTTTAATAGCAGCCATAAGGGATTCGTATGATCCTGCCGGAGCCATTATTTCAATTTCTCGTTTCTTCATCTGAAGTTAAGGTGAAATATTATTTGAAAAATCTCTTTAAAGAATTAAAATAGATGGTTTCCCATCCCCTGATCATTTCCCCGTAAACTTCCTCTGGTACATTTTCATGTACTAATTCTATGACCGTATTGTTCTTCTCAGGTTTTAGTCGCAGGGTAACAATAGAATCCTTTTTCTCCCCTTCAAAATACCATTGTTGCCTTATCAATTCATTTTCCTTAAAGTCCAGGTTCTTACCGACAATGTCCCCTTCAAAGAGAGAAAATTCACTTCCGGGTTCTGTGGACATAAGGGAAGGAAATCCAGTCCATAACTCAATTGTAAACGGATTCGTAAGTGCAAGGTATACCTCATTTGTAGTAGCTGCAATATGATGTTTTTGCTTTATATTCATTTCATGTAAATTATGAATTGGCACAGTACCTTATTCATTCCGAATATAGTTTTTCATCCATTCTCTTGTTCCAAACCATTTGCATGATTCCCCGGCAACAATGGATGCACGTTGCAATGAATTTGCAAAATTATACCCATTGAAATAAAAATGACAAAATGCACCATGAAAAATATCGCCTGCTCCTAAAGTATCAGCAACATCAATTTGTTCAATTTCAATTTCTTCTTTACCATCTTTGTGAGAACATAAAATATTATTGTTGCCGCGAGTTATGGCAATATCTTTCACTCCAAATGCATGCAGAAAAGCAAAAATATCTTCCGGCGTTTTGCCTCCCGGAACCTGAAAATCGTTGCTGCAAATAACAATATCAATATATTTTAACAATTCATCTGTACCTTCTTTCCAACTGCCACCGTCAAAAATTGTAATGACCTCATTCTTTTTTAAACGCATAGCAATGGATATTGACATATCAGCATAAAATCCATCAAATAATGCCAATTGATAACATTTCAAGTTAAATTTGAATTGAATCATTTTAAGATATTCAATGTCTGGATGATATGAGAAAATAGTTCTGTCTCCATTGGTTTTAGAAGTTATGATACTGGAAAAAGTGGGTTTTGAAGATTTCCTTCTGAGCGGATCGATTAACCGTATATTATAATTCCTGATCTCTTTTGTAATAACATCTGAAAAAATGTGGACTCCAACCGGAGTTAACAAATCTGCTTCTGTGCCTAAGAAAGCGCATGAAATAGCTGCATTGGTCGCTGGACCTCCAATGCAAATTTCATTTTGTAATGCTTTGGTCTTGGTATTTGGCTTTGGATATTCATTTACGATAAATTGCAGATCAACTGTATTTAATCCAACAAAAAGGATTTTCTTTTTCATGCCTTCTGTTGTAAATTCCATCTAAATATTGAGTTCCAAGGTAATCGGGCAATGATCGGAATGTACTGCTGATTTCAGAATTCCTGCATTAACAACTTTGGTTTTCAGGGATTCTGTCACCAGGTGATAATCAATTCTCCAGCCCAAATTCTTAGCTCTTGAATTCGCCCTGTAGCTCCACCAGCTATATTGTCCGGGTTCTGAATTGAACATCCTGAATGTATCTATAAGTCCGTCATGAATAAACTCATCAAACCATGCACGTTCTTCCGGTAAAAATCCGGATGAATTTTTATGTCTCTCCGGATGATTGATATCTATTGGTTGATGACAAATATTATAATCACCACAAATTACCAGATTCTTCCGGTCTTTTCTAAGGTTTTGAACAAATTTCCGGAAATCTGCTAAAAACTCCATTTTAAAATCCTGGCGTATGTCCCCTGTTGTTCCGCTGGGAATATAAACATTGATCAATGTGAATCCGGAAAAATCAATTCTCAGCACTCTTCCTTCCGAATCGTATTTATGCATCCCCATTCCAACGCTTATATTTTCCGGAATTTCTTTACTCAACGTCATCACTCCGCTATACCCTTTTTTTACGGCAGAATGTATATAGCAGTGATATCCCATGTATTCAAAAAGTGGTATATTGATTTGTGCATTACCTGCTTTTGTCTCCTGAATACACATTATATCAGGAGAATTGACTTTTAACCATTCGCCAAATTCTTTATTTAATGCAGCCCGAATTCCGTTTACATTGTAAGAAAAAATAGTTTTGATCATTTGCTGTAAATTAAACCATTATGAATCTTTGATTGAGTAAAAATACGATTATTGAGTTACATTAGCCTGATAATACACTCTTGCATTGATGAAAAAAGGATTGGTTATAAAATCAACAGGCAGCTGGTACACAGTACTTGATGATAATGCCATAATAAATTGCAGGATGAAAGGAAAATTCAGAATCAAGGGAATAAAAACAACAACTCCTGCTACTGTTGGAGATCAAGTCGAATATGAAATGCTCAAAGATGGAACAGGTCTGATTACAAACATTGATCAACGCAAAAATTATATCATTCGGCGTGCAACCAGTTTTCATAACGAAGCTCACCTCTTGGCTGCTAATATTGACATCGCATTCCTAATGGTAACCCTTAAATCTCCTCAAACTCAGCGGGAATTTATTGATCGTTTTTTGATTACCGCTGAAGCATATCATATTCAGAGTATTCTTCTTATAAATAAGATGGATCTTTTGGTATACGAAGATCGAAAGATACTGGATGACTTGATAAAAACCTACAAACTTGCAAATTACAAATGCATTCAAATTTCTGTAAAAAATGACATGAATATAGATAAGGTTTACAAACTTATGAAAGGAAAATTAAATCTTATAGCCGGGAATTCAGGAGTTGGCAAATCGGCGCTGATTAATGCAATTGATCCTTCATTAAACCTAAAAATCAGCGAAATTTCAGAATATCACAAATCCGGAAAACATACTACTACTTTTTCTGAAATTTTTGTCTTGGATAAAAATACATATGTAATTGATTCTCCGGGAATTAAAGGATTTGGATTAATAGATCTTAATAAAAATGAAATAGGACTCTTCTTCCCGGAAATATTCAAAATCTCAAAGAATTGCAGATTTTATAATTGCAGTCATATTCATGAACCGGGCTGTGCAGTAATGGATGCAGTAAATAAAGGTTTGATCGGTAATTCACGATACATGAGTTATCTGAGCATAATGCAGGATGACAACTCAAAGTATCGATAAAATTGCCGTATTATGTTCTATTGTTAAATAAACAAATAATAATTCCTGCAGTGAGATTCTTTGCATTATAATATTAGTTATTAACAGGAATAACCCGGCTATTTTTTTTATTAGATGTACAATTATTCTAATTTTATCATCTTGCTTGTGGTTTATCTGGGTATCAGATATTGCGCTTTATGAAAAAATCCGTTTTGATTGTAATAGTAACCATTGTGCTTTTGGCAGGTTTAAATATTTATGTGTTCAACGACCTGTATAAAAAACAAGTAACATACCAGAAAAGTATTCTTTTTGACCAGGCAGAATTGTGTAGTCATACTATCGAGAATGAATTACGGCGTTTTGAAAGTGATTTGAATTATATACTTTTCTCTGATGATATATCTGAACTATTCGGTGAGCATGCCGAAAATTCGAATTCTCTTCGAAGACTGGAATTGTTTTATTCATCTTATTCCAACCTGATTAAGAATATTGATATTTACGACAATAACAAAAATGTTTTTAACCTTTTCAAAGATAAAAGCTTTATTACCGACAGATACATTGCTCAAAGACAAAGAAAGCTAGCCGATAAAGAAGTAATTAAGGCCCGCAATAATGAGTATCAGTACTATATTCCTGTCTTCAAAAACAATATAGTTTCCGGAAATATTGTAGTTTCAATTAACCTGGCAAATTACATTATATCAGAACTCAATAAATTTTACGTTTCGGATATTTGTTACCAGTGGGTGATTCATCCGGAATCAAAAAATTATACTGCGAATTTCCCAGGTCAAATAAGTTATATTGAAAATTATGATGTCATTGTTAACAACCTGAAAAATGACTTTGAAGGGTTGGAGAAACATAAAATGACCATTGATTCAACTACTGTAAGAATTATTACTGCCTATAAACCTTTAAATATACTCGATCATAAATTTGGTCTGGCTTTCAGTTTCAATAATGATTTTTTTATTAAAACCGTATTTTCAAAAATTGTTCTCATAGCATCCATTAGTCTGACTCTCTTCTTAAGCATTATCCTTTTCCTTCTTATACGGCTTGGATATAGTGAAAAAAAAAAGGGACTCCTGAATAAAGAAAAAGATCGCCTTAATGAGATACTGCAAAATCTTCCGATAGGAGTTATTATTTTTGATGAAAAGGATAGTATCCTCTATCTAAATCAGATTTCTAAGGATTTGTTCTTTATTAAAGAAGGAGAAGAAAAAGAGGGAAATGTGCTGGTCGATAAATATCTTATGACTGGCCGGAAACAAAAAAGCAATTCAAAATCTGCCGCATACGATACCAATCAATTCATTCTTTATCAAAAAGAAGGAAACGAAGTCGTCCTCTACCGAAAAGAATTGCCATATTTTATTGATGGTAAAGAATACATATTAAGTTCATTCATTGATATTACATCACTTGAAAAATCAAGAAAATACGAGGCTGCTTCAAATACTGCCAAATCCGAATTTCTTGCAAAAATGAGTCATGAGATTCGAACTCCTATGAATGGGATTATCGGGATGGCTGAAGCACTTGACCAAAAAAAGCTTACAAAAGACCAAAAAGAATATATCGAAATAATTAAAAGTTCAGCCGATCTTCTGCTGAATATAGTAAACGATATCCTCGATTATTCGAAAATCGAAGCCGGAAAGATGCAGCTGGAAGAAATCCCATTCAAGCTAAGTGAGGAAATAAAGCTATCTCTTGATCTATTCAGAGCAATTGTCGATGAAAAAGGTATTAAACTTACTATAGAAATTCATCCCGAAGTGCCGGACGATATAATTGGTGATCCTTTCAGATTAAGACAAGTCCTTTCAAATCTTATTAGCAATGCCGTTAAGTTTACACATGAAGGTGAGATACGTCTTTCGGTAAAATTAGAAGAACAATATAGCGGCAATCTTACTATCATTTTTGAAATTGCTGATACCGGAGTGGGTATACCAAAAGAAAGACTGGAAAGTATTTTCAGTTCATTTGCCCAGGCTGATCAGGACACTTCAAGAAAATATGGAGGTTCCGGATTGGGTACAACAATCTCGAAACAACTTGTAAATCTTATGCATGGAGAAATTTGGGTTGACAGTCCTTCCGGTATATCAAAAAATAAAAAATATCCCGGGTCCAAATTCAGTTTTTCCATTGAGGTATTCTCAAATGAAGAAATAAAAAAAGACCTTGACTTCTCTGCCATAGATTCTTTTAACCAGGTAAATGCTTTTGTTTTAGCCCAAAACTTACCTGCAAAAAAAAGAATTCTTGGATTTTTGAGTCATCTTGGAATACATGTCGATATCGTAAAATTAAAAGAAGAAAAAGAAATTGTTGACAACATTAAAGATCAGCTTCAAAACAAAAAGGAACATCAATTGCTGATTATTATGGATGAACCCAATCTTGACGGACTGTGGATTGCAAGACAGTTATCTCAGTTTGGAATTACCGATCAGTTCAGAGTGCTAATGATTAGTTCAAAACATAAACAGGAAAATTATATTCAAACCAAATTATCCAAAATTGATTATTACCTTATCCAGCCATTCGATCAGAATATTTTAAAAGATTATTTGTTCCGTTGGTTTTCCGGAATTAAACAGGCTGAGCAGGAAAAAAGCATGGCACTCCAAAAAGATCTGAACATTCTTGTTGCAGAGGACAATCTCATCAATCAGAAAGTAGCTGATACCATTTTTCAAAATCTTGGTTACCAAATTGATATTGCTCTCGATGGAAAGAAAGTAGTTGAAATGGTTAGAAAAAAATCTTATGATATTATATTTATGGATCTGCAAATGCCTATAAAAGACGGCGTTGATGCAACAATTGAAATAAGAGGCCTTGGATTTCAGATGCCTATTGTTGCCATGACTGCCACAGCTTCAAAAATAGGAAAGGATAATGCCATTACTGCAGGAATGAATGATTATATTACCAAACCCGTTAAGATTGATGCTGTGCGAACAGTACTGGAAAAATGGTTTGCCTGATAAGCAACTGTAAATCACTGAAAAAAATTTATAATTTCTAGTTTCATTTTTTCTGCATCACAATGTTGAATGAGAAGATTACTGCATAAATTCATATATTTCTGAAGCGAATCATGTTTCCCAAAATCAAAAAAAACAAACAGGATTTTTCGTGTTGAATTTGTAATCATTGTCCTTTCAGAATCACTTGTTGGAGTGCCAAATGCTCCCTTTCTATCCCGCAAAACAGGTAGGTTATTAATATTTAACATTCCTCTGCCTATTCCATAATATTCTTCATCTTTCTCGCCAATTCCCAATACTATATCTCCTTCAATGGTAAACAAATCGTATCCTCCCACAGAAAAGCCGGATTGAACAGATATTAAATTCAAAACATCAACAATGTTATTGATTTTATAAATACCGGATCCCTTTACTATTCTTCTTAATAAAGCGTCTGCTGAAGGGCGGTATCGATTCGGATCATTTCTGCATTTTTTATAAGCATCTCTCGCGGATGCAATAACATCCAGCTTATTTATTTCTTCAAGAACATACTTACTCTGAATTTCTCTGACTTGTTCATCCATCAATTCGAGAAGTTTTGCAGACGAAGGTTTGCAAAACACAGTGGCAATAATTAGCCCAAGTCTGGATTCAGGTATTCGTTCTTTCAAATCTTTGCTTGCTGAAATTGTTATTCCCATAAATTGAGCTATTACTATCGGTGATAAATTCATCCAATAGTTGGTGATGAAAATCATCTAATTTACTCTATTCATCAACAAATTATATCTTTTATATTGATTTGCCGTTCTAATAAGTAAGTGATAGTCAAAAGAACTTTATGCTTATGGAACGAATTTATAGAGAACAAACAACTAGCCTTCCCTTGATAGATTTTATGCCGGAAGGAAATTTAAAAATTGAAGGACGATCAATTCTGGAGGATGCAGAAAGTTTTTTTAACCCTCTGGTAGATTTTGTAAAATCGTTGGAAGTATCTGATGTTGTGTTTGATATAAATCTTGAATATTTCAATACTTCAACATCAAAAAAACTTCTTAATCTTTTCAAACACCTGGAATCAAATAACAACGTGAAAAATATCCTGATTAACTGGTATTTCGAAGAAGGTGATGATGATAGTCTTGAAACAGCTGAGATCTATGAAGACTGTCTTTTACGAGTAGATTTCCGATACCATGAATATGCGGAAGTAGCGTAAGTCCCTGAAACAATCAAAAATTATACTCTCCTACGCTGATGAATTTATTTGTCAGCGTATTTTCTTACCTCATCCATAAATAAATCGAATAAAAATTCTGTGTCAGTAGGACCACTTGAAGCTTCAGGATGAAACTGAGATGAGAAGAAGGGTTTAGACTTATGTTGTATACCCTCATTCGTACCATCATTCAAGTTGATAAAAAGGGGATTCCATTCGCCTGATAATGTATTGTTATCAGTTGCAAATCCATGATTTTGTGATGT
>CAZWFM010000084.1:0-7574 GCA_964633185.1 uncultured Bacteroidales bacterium
ATCTTCAGATACTTCTGGGCATTTTTTTTATCGCCCATTTGCTCGTAACAATAAATTATATTCATCAGGGCCATTTCAGAATAGGAGAGTTGTGATGTACTAAAAAGTGTAAAAGCCCTGTACTGGTCAATCCATGCGTATTTCTGGAAATATTGGTAGCTTTTTTGAAAAGCCAGGATAGCAGCCTGTAATTCCCCTTTTTTTAAATAATAGACTCCTTTTCTGTGCCACCTGGGAATAAGTACTTTGAGATAAATGGATAACAAAAAATAAAGAGAAATACCCAATAACAGATAATGGCTTATATCCAGACAATATAAAATATAAACTATAAAGAACAATATCGCTATCTGTGGAATATAATAGTAGTAATTTGTGTTTCGTATTACAGGTATTTTTCTGGCCATCCAAATAGATTTAACAGATCAAAGATATTTAAAAATGAATTATCAGGCTGTAGGTAAACGCCAAATTTCAAAATAGAAAACATCCTATTACAGGAACTTATTATTTGTTACTAATTTGAGTATTTTTGAATCCTGTGAGCGCATTGACTACGTCGAGCTCGCAAGCTCGGTTCCCCGTAGCCCCGCCTGCCATAGCTTGCGGCGGGCAGGTTGCTATGGGGTTAGCGAACACAAAAATAATAAAAAAAGGATCGAAGATTCCTCGTCGCTTGCGGCGAGGAGTTTCAAATGGATCAAAAATAAATTATGTTTACTATCAGGGTAATTCGGGCTTCAGCAGGTTCGGGGAAAACAAATTCGTTGATCAAATTCTTCCTTGAGCTTCTCATTACTGAACCTACCGATTATTTTAAGCATATTCTGGCGGTTACTTTCACAAACAAAGCCACTGCCGAAATGAAGGAGCGTATACTTGAAGAGCTGGATAGACTAGCAACAGGGAAACCTTCAAGACAGCTCGGATATTTGATGGAGATCAGTAAATTCAAAGAAGAACACATAAGAAACAAAGCTTCTGTTATCCTTCAAAATATTCTTCACGGGTATTCCTGGTTCAGCGTGGAAACTATCGATACATTCTTTCAGCGCATAATAAGAGCGTTTACACGTGAATTGAATATTCCCGGAAATTATACAATTGAAATAGAAACCAGGCCGATCTTGCAGTATGCAATTGATACCCTGATTGATTCTTTACATATCAATTCTTCTTTGTTAACATGGTTAATGGATTTTTCCGAGGCAAGAATAGATGAGGGCAGATCATGGGACTTCAGATTTGATTTGCTAAAGCTTGGTAGTGAAGTTTTCAAAGAGGAATTTTCTTTTGAATCAAACCGGATTTTTCAGGCAGTTTCAGACAGAAAACAATTGAATGATTTCCGGGATAGCTTATATAAAATCATTAGTTCTACTGAAACATTGCTTGCCGGTTATGCAGATACAGGAACTTCATTGATTTCAGATCATGGTCTTGAAGATGCTGATTTCTTTCAGAAAGGAAGGGGAGTAACAGCCTATTTCAGGAAGCTTCGGACCAGAAGCGCTGAGATCCCAAACAGTTATGTTCTCAGGTTGCTTGACGGAGAGGAAAACTGGCCTGCCAAAGATTCAGCGAACAAAACGCTGGTAATACAGCTTGCAAGAGAAAAACTGCTGCCCCTGCTAAATGAGATCATGGTAGTTTTTAATACACATTACAGATATTATATGACTGCCAAAACAATACTGAGAAATTTGCACACCCTTGGTATATTGTCTGATTTGTCAGAAAAGGTAGCTCAATACCGGTATCAGCGAAATTCATTTCTTCTCAGTGATTCTCCGGGTTTTATAAATAAGATCATTGATGGCAATATAGCTCCCTTTATTTATGAAAAGATGGGCAACCGGTACAATCATTTTCTGATTGACGAATTCCAGGATACTTCGCAAATGCAATGGAAAAATCTTTTACCACTTGTTGAAAACAGCATTTCGCAGGGAAATGATTGTTTGCTGGTGGGCGATGTGAAACAATCGATCTACAGATGGAGAAACAGCAACTGGGAGATACTGGCCAAAGAAATTCATAATGATTTTCAGGATCAGTACATCCGCTTTCAGGATCTTAAATTCAACTGGCGAAGTTGTGAAACCATTGTGGAATTCACAAATTCGGTTTTTTCGGCAGCCATCGATCTTCTGGAAAAATACATTGAAGACAGGAACAATGAATTTTTACATTCGAATCCTGAATTGAGGAACATGATTTCACGGATTTATAAAGGTGTTGAACAATCTGTTGCCGGACAAAATGTATTGACGGGATATGTGAAACTGGAGTTTTTTTCAAAGAAGGAGGTGGGGGATGATGATTCCATGCTGTTGGATACTTTTTACCGGGATATTAAGAACTTGCTGGAATTGGGATACTTGCCGGGTGATATAGCTGTTCTTGTAAGAGGGAAAAGAGAAGGCAAGAAGATTGCTGATTTTCTGATACAGAAAAATTCAGAGAAGCAATTTGCATTGAATCTCAATGTTATTTCTGATGAATCGCTCTTTCTTTCATCTTCAGATTCTGTTAATTTATTAATTGCCGGCTTAAGGTTTCTGATCAAACCGGAAGATGACATAAACAGAGGCAAACTGGTAACCGGACTTGAAATTCACAGGCTTAACTCAATGGCGGAAGCCTGTATTTATAATTTGAAAATAACTTCTGGCATGAGCGATGAACACGACATTGCTGCTTTGTTGCCTGAAGATTTTGTAAAAAACATTGATTCACTATTGGTTCTGCCTTTGTATGAATTGGTTGAACGGCTGATCTCTATATTTGGTGCAGATGTTTTTACGAAAGATATTGCCTATATCCATGCATTCCTTGACCAGGTTCATGAATATTCACAATCGAATCCTGCTGACATTGAAAAATTTCTGGAATATTGGGAAGAAGAGGGGAACATGAAGTCTGTTCCGGCAGCAAAATCGCAGAATGCAATTCGCATTTTAACCATTCACAAGGCCAAAGGACTGGAATTTAAGGCTGTATTCGTTCCCTATTGCAATTGGGATCTTGAGCAAAGATCCAATGCTATACTCTGGACAAAGCCACAGCAGGAAGTGTTTCATTATTTGCCATTAATTCCTATAAACTATACGAACACTCTGGCGGATACTTTTTTCTCAGAGGTGTATTACAGGGAAATGTTGAAATCATACATTGACAACCTGAACCTGCTTTATGTGGCATTTACAAGAGCAGAAGAGGTTTTGATTGTTTATCCGCATTATAAAGGATCGAAAACAGGCAATAAAAACATCACTTCGGTAGGAGATTTGATCTATAAGCTTGTGGAAGAAAAGAAAATATTAGACTCCAAAAATTGCTATAACGAAGAAATCGGGAAATTTGAAATCGGAAAACTCACAAAATCCGCAGGCTCATCTTCTGACAGCCTGGAAGTTTTTATTTCTCCTTCTTTGGGGGAGCCAGCCATTGAAAAGTTATTTTTTAATCCTTCAGGATTTGATTTTTTATCACAAACATATAAAGATATCGAGGAAAAGAGAAGAAAGGGAAAAATTTTACACAACATTCTTTCTGAAATAACAACAGGCAATGATATCCCCGGTGCTGTTAGTCAGGCAATTTACAGAGGATTTATTTCACAGGAAGAATCCAGGGAATTCATTGATCATTTGAATGATAGTTTACGGGATAATAATATCCGGAAATGGTTTGACGGAAGCGGGGAAATAGTAAATGAAACAGATATCGTTTTACCAGGAGGAGAAATACGCAGACCGGACAGAGTGGTTTTATTCTCCGATAGCGTTGATGTTATTGATTACAAAAGCGGCTCTGAAGAACAATCTAAAATACACCGGAAACAGGTAAACAATTATATGAATTTACTGGAGGAAATGGGATATCATAATGTAAGCGGATACTTATGGTATATTACTTCAAACAAAATAGTAAAAGTGTAAACTTTAATAATCCATTTAAAAACCTTAATGTATCAGTGGGGAACAAACAGAAGGATTAACGCAGCTTCGAATTACCTGAAAAAAAAATTCGGAGAGCGTATACAAAAGGTTGCAATCGATGCCGGTTTCACCTGCCCGAATCGCGATGGAACTGTTGGAACAGGAGGCTGTGTGTATTGTAATAATGATGCGTTTAATCCTTCATACTGTACTCCTGATAAACCCATTTCACAGCAAATCAACGAAGGAATTGAATTTCATAAGAAGAGATACCGTTCTGCCTCGAAATACTTTGCATATTACCAGGCATTTTCAAATACCTATGGTACACCAGAATATTTAAAACAGATTTACAAACCTGCTTTGGAAAATGAAAGCATTATAGGCTTAATTGTCGGAACCCGCCCGGATTGTATTGATGAATACAAACTTGAATATTTCGCCACGCTGGCGGAGGACTATTATGTTGTAATTGAATACGGACTTGAATCGGTGTACAGTTCAACACTTGAAAAGATCAACCGCGGACATACATTTGAACAGTCGGTAAAAGCACTTGAGCTTACAAAGAAATTTGGAGTGAAATCGGGAGCACATTTCATCTTCGGTCTGAAAGGAGAAACACGGAAGCAGATGAGCGATTCGGTAAAAATAGTGTCTGAGCTGCCTCTTCATATGGTGAAGTTCCATCAATTGCAAATTGTCAGAGGTACACAATATGAAAGGGAGTTCATTAGCGATCCGCAAACATTTAACCTGTTCAGCCTTGAAGAATATGTCGATTTTGTATCTGAATATTTATCCTGTTTAAATCCTTCAATCATTATCGAAAGACTTGCGGGGGAAACACAACCCCGTAACAACATCGGGGTATGGTGGAATTTACGATATGATCAGGTTTTAAAGAGAATTGAAAACAGGATGGAAGAACTGGATCTTTGGCAGGGAAAATATTATAAAAATAACAAGCGAGTGATAAGACAACAATGAGTATTACAGGGAAACATATCGATAAAACTTTAAATAGGGATATGTCCTTTTTTTTAAGGGATGTTGCAGAATATCTTTTTCATTCAAACCAGGGAGATCTCAGCGGGACGATTGTCATTTTTCCAAACAGGAGAGCTCGTTTGTTTTTCAATCAGTATTTGTCTGATCTTTCTGACAAACCTCTTTGGGCACCTCAGTATTATACTATATCAGACTTTATCCGGAAAATTAGTGGTTTACAGGTAACAGATCAGCTTACTTTGTTATTCAGACTGTTTAAGGTTTACAGGGAAGTTACCGGAAGCAAAGAAAGATTTGATGACTTTTATTTTTATTGTGAAACACTTTTATCAGATTTTGATGATCTGGATAAGTACCGTATTGATGCAGGGTTACTTTTTAAAAATCTCAGCAATCTGAAATCTCTTGAAGATTATCATGATTACCTCTCCGGGGAACAGGAAAAACTGATCCGGCAGTTTTGGGATGTTTTTGCTGAGCATAAGCCATCGGAAGAGATGAAAGATTTTATTTCTGTTTGGGACGTTTTGCATAAAATATATGTTCGGTACAATACACTTCTTGACAGTGAAGGCATGGCATATGAAGGCAAAACCTACAGAAGAGCAATTGACATTCTGGAATCGCAAAATGAGATCTTTTTTCAGGATAAAAAAATTGCTTTTATTGGTTTCAATGCACTAAATCATTCAGAGGAGATCTTGTTCGATACATTCAGGGTAGCAGGGAATACAAAATTTTTCTGGGATTTTGACCGGAACTATATTGACAATGAAATTCATGAGGCGGGTTTTTTTCTGAGAAGATACCTGAAGAAGTTCCCACAACCGAAAGATTTTACACCTTTCACACAGAATACCAGTGAAAAGGCAAAAATATCAATTGTTTCAGTGCCATCTAACATTGCACAGGGGAAAGTGGTACATCACTTTTTAGAGCAATTGCAGGCAGGAGAAACGGATCATCCTTCAAGAGCCGCACTGGTCCTCGCAGATGAGAAATTAGTATTGCCGGTTATAAATTCTTTACCTACCGAATTGGAGAAAGTAAATATCTCTATGGGATATCCGGTACTTGATACTCCTGTTTACAGTTTCTTATCTTCGCTGGCCGATTTGCACACAAACAAAAGGAAAGATACAAATACCGGCCGGTATTTGTATTATCATAAAGATTATTTTAGTGTATTGAATCATCCTTTTTTGCATGACACAAAAAGTGCTGCTGAATACAATAATTACAAAAATTCAATTCTTGAGAAAAACATTTCGTTTGTTGATCCCTTTGGCATCAGTCAGAATGATATTCTATACGCTGGAATTTTTTCATGGAGTGGGGATACAGGAACCTTTGGGGCATATTTAAATGAAGTGATTTCCATAGTAATTCAAAAAATTATAAGATCAGCAAAGGAAGATAATGAGACAAAATGGCAATTGGAGATATTGCATGCCATTCAAAAAGTGCTGGTTCGTTTTGATGCATTGCTGATGGAGGAAAAGGTTGAATTGCTTCTTCCGACTGTTCTTAATCTGCTGCGAAGGATTCTGGCAGGCATTTCGGTACCTTTTTCGGGTGAACCGTTAACCGGACTGCAAATTCTTGGTATCTTGGAAACAAGGACACTGGATTTTGAGAATGTTATCATTCTTTCCATGAATGAAGGGAAATTCCCAAAAGCTACTCATTCGCCCTCGATGATACCGTATTCTCTTCGGGAGGGCTTTGGCCTGCCGACAATCAGGCATCAGGATGCCATCTACGGATATTATTTTTATCGCTTACTCCATCGTGCAAAACGGGTTGTTTTGGTTTATAATACCAAAACGGAAGGACTTCAGAGAGGTGAGCCGAGTCGTTATATATTGCAACTAAAGTATAACTCAAAATATGAGCTTAATCATACGGGCTATGCATATAAAATAGAACCATTCCCGCTGCGAAAAATTTATGCTGAGAAAACATCGGAAGTACAGAAAAAGCTTCTGGAATATAAAAGACCCGAAGGGAATTCCTTTCTTTCCCCAAGTGCATTGAATGTTTACCTGAATTGCAAACTTAGATTTTATTTCAAATACATTGAAGGAATGAAAGAACCTGAAAATGTTGAAGAAGAAATTGAAAGCAACGTTTTCGGGAGCATTTTTCATAAAGCTATGGAAATAGTGTATACTGATTTTGAGGGTAAACTGATCAATCCTGATGACATTGATAAAATCAGGAAAGACAGCAGGCTGGTTCAAAAGGCTATCCATAGTGCTTTTGCACAAGTGTACTTCAGGAAGGAGAAGCTGAAGGAGGATGAAATAACAGGACGGAACCTGCTTATAAAACATGTTATCGAGAAATACATGAAAGGAATATTTGAATACGATTTCCAATCTGCTCCATTCCGCATCCTTTCTCTTGAGAAAAGGCACAAATTTATTATTGATACCATTGCCATTGGAGGTGATATCGACAGATTGGATGAAAAGAATGGATATTTCCGGGTAATTGACTATAAAACCGGGAAAACAAATTTAAAGTTCAGAACTGTTGATGATCTGTTTGATGGCAAACCAAGCAAAAGAAACAACGCTGTGTTTCAAACCTTTTTGTATTCCTGGCTTCTGAGCA
>CAZWFM010000085.1:0-7537 GCA_964633185.1 uncultured Bacteroidales bacterium
ATATGTTGTAATCGTAAATTCATAAGTATATCCTCCCAGATGTTTGTATGTAATCTCGCCAGCCCGGTTATGTGTAGCTAAAGTATGTGTTACAAAACAAAATAAGAATAACAATATAATATTATATCTAATCATTGCCAATGGTTACTATATACGATGTATTTCTTTTATTAAACTCGTAACCTTCCTCCTTGCCGTTATTATTCAATATCACCAAGTTTTTCTGGTCCATAAAAAGATCAAGCATCAATTTATTTTCAATTGTCAGTTTTCGAATTTCTGCAATTTCTTTAATACAAAAAAAGAACCATATTAAATTATCTTCAATTTTCCATTTTATAAACTCTGAATTTAAAGGTATATTATGAGAGTTTTTCAATAAAAATGAAGAATTTAAATACTCCAGTATCGATTGTTGCTCTTTGAAAGTCATTCGGTTCTGATGACGAAAATCAAGTAAAGTATTGTATTTATAATTTATTAAGCTTTGAAGATCTTCATAAAATAAACATACCGAATACTTTATCATGTTGGAATCGTTCTTTATATCCAAATTCACAACAGATATATGAACCGGATGAGATGCACAGACAACTTCCAAAAAAAACAAATTCAGAATAATGAGAGATCGCGCTTTCATGATTTTGCTATGCTATTAGCAAAATTATGAAAATAGGCTTACTTTTAATTGAATTGTGAAAAATAATTCTACTCCACGCGAAACAGATGTTTTTTTGATAAGAACTCGAATGAACCTCTGCAAATAGTATTTTCCTGCAGAATAACAGGAATTGATAATCACCTGAATGTTGCTTTTAAAAGAAAATACTATTGTATATTTTCACATTCTAATTACGGTTAAACCTCCAAGAAAACAGAATGAACCAATGGGACTCCTATATTGTTGATTTCAGGAATCACCTGAAACTTGAAAAAAATCTTTCACAAAACAGCATTGAAGCATATACTCACGATATTTCCAGAATGTTTGAATTTATCCGTCTCAAACTGCGATATAATACTATTGACTCTATTCAGCTTGAAGATCTGCAGGCATATCTAGTATGGTTAAGTGAGCTGGATGTTTCACCCCGCACACAGGCCCGGAATGTTTCATCCATTAAGACTTTTTTTAAGTTTCTGATGTATTCCAATGCAATAGAAGAAAATCCTTCTGTACTGATTGAGTCTCCGAAAATAGGCAGGAAACTGCCCGTGGTCCTTTCTGTGAATGAGATTGATAATCTTGTAGAAGTTATTGACTTAAGCAAACCCGAAGGACACAGAAACAAAGCAATAATAGAAACATTATATGGCTGCGGATTGCGTGTCTCCGAACTTGTGGAACTAAAGCTGACTGATCTGTTTGCTGCCGAAGGTTTCATCAGGGTGAAGGGAAAAGGTGATAAAGAGAGGTTGGTCCCTGCCGGTAAGACAGCTCTGCGAGAGATCCATTATTACCTTGAACATTACAGAAACAAAATCACGATAGACAAACATTCTGAAAATGTGTTGTTCCTGAACAGGAGAGGGAAAAAGCTAACCCGCATCATGATTTACACGATTATTAAAGAACTTGCCACTGTTGCGGGCATCAATAAAAATATCAGTCCTCATACGTTTCGTCATTCCTTTGCCACTCATCTTGTTGAAGGCGGTGCAGATTTACGGGCAGTCCAGGAAATGCTTGGGCATGAATCAATACTCACCACAGAAATATATACACATCTGGACCGTGAGTATCTCCGGCAGGCAATTATCGAACATCATCCAAGAAAGTAGACCGGTATATTTAAATGCCCTGATTATAGGGTAATAAAAAAATGCTTCTAAACTTTTTCATAATCATCCTGTTTGTTCTGTTCCCAACCTGCTTAAAAGTAAAGAATGTAATTTTTCAGTGTGCTTTTTGTTGCGAGTTTTCACAAAAATCTGAATTTTGTAATAGGGCCCTTCATCAGAAAGTAATTTAATTTTTGGCTCACTGCTTAGTATACGCCACGGAGCATTAAGGAGAATATTTCTTAAATGAGTTTCTGTATCTTTCCAGCTCTTAGTCTTATCTATTTTCAGAGTCAGTTTACTATCTTCATGTACTCCTTCCTCGGGTTGTTCCGAAACAATTTCATTTGCGATTCGGGAATAAGGTATTTTGACCATTTTACCTTCGTCTGTCTCAATTACAATATGGGTCGCACGCATCCCAAACATTTTCCCCTCAATTTTTCCTAATTGCAAAGAGGCTCCGCGACGAAGATTGTTTTGTGTGCGAAAAACAATTCCAGCGATTAGATCTCTGGCTATAAACCAGGAAATCAAAGCAATAAAACTAACCACCAGACTTAAAATTATCGTCTGGTAATAGGTTTTCTCAGAGAATAAGTAATCAGTGGACCAGAAGACAATTAACAAGGTCGCTGATAGTTCAATGACCGGAAAATACTTCAGTATAAATTTTAATTTCTGTCTGCTACCAATAAAAAACCGAAGAAGCATTTCGGTAAATCTTACGAGTAATACAGTGCCGATAATTATTGCAATTATGATCAGAACTTTCATCTTTTTACCGATTAAATAAGCTCATTTTTTAAAAGTATTTCACTAAGTGCTTTATTCAGATAGCTATTTACGATAAACAGGTCCGAATTTCTTTCAACCACAACACCGCACATAAGCATTGAGTTAAGATGTCGTTTTACATCCGAATCAGATATACCCAAAACACGGGCCAATTTATCCACTGTAACCCGCTTATGTAGAATAATCTGAGCCAATATTATCATCCAATCCTCATCCAATTGTTCCAGTGGACTAAAATCGGGTACCATAGGCATTCGCATAATAAGATTATTGTCAGAATACTTTGTGATCATACTAAGCCAGATGTTTAACGAAAGGCCAGGGTTCCCGCCTGAAATACGGAATATTCTGTTAAAAATCGAAGCCAGTTTAATTTCCGAAACCTGTTCATCGCTGCGTTTGCCAAAAGAAAAACTCAACCCGCTGGAACGGTGTCTTCGCATAATGAGTTCCTTAAGATCTTCAGAATCAAATGGTTTACACTTTATTTGGGCTATGAATTTGTCCTCTATATGATATAGATTGTTCAGAAAGTTGTAAGCGTGCGTATTTATATTAACGATAACTAAAAAGTGATCACTGAAGTTGTTGATCAGATCCAGGATGGTATTGATAACAGTTAATCCATTCTCGGTTCTTAGCCACCAGAGTTCCAGATCGTGAATTACCAGCACAGAATCCTGTCGCAGTGATTCAGCGATGTTTGTAATTGAACCACTTAATCCTGAAGCTTTCTGTAATGAGTGCTCAAAATCTTCAAGCTTCGAAGAACCCTGCCAGGGTGGTAAAATATGAATAACCTGGTCAGCCTGAAAATATTTTCTGGTAAGGAATTTGCTCAATGCAGTTTTTCCACTATTGCGTTCGCCGTAAATTATTATTCCGCCCTTTCGAAACTGTTTATAACGATTTACAGTTCTTTCAAACTGTTTATCTTCCTTAGAACGATCAATCCAAAAATCTTCGCCTATACTTGATCTACCACTGAATAAATTCATATAGTAAGCAGGTATCTTAGATTGCAGGGTATGATCAGGAACAAACTGATCTACTATTTCCGCAATCTTTTCATGGGGTGATTTATCAGCATTTTCCTCTGAAAGTTTACGCGCAAACAGAATCCCTTCACTTTGTGAATATAAAAGACGAACCGTTTTTGATTTAACGAAGGTTTGAAAACGTTCACGTATTGCTCCAAACTTGCCGGCCGTACGCTTACCTTGAAATTCTCTGATAAGGTGAGCAATTTTCCTGCTGCTGTCAATAATTAAATGAGAGGATACCGGTTCAAATGCTTCATCGATCATCCCATCAATTTCAGCATTTAAGCTGTCAAGGATTTGCCGGATACCCTCCTCTTCTTTTCTAATCTCACTTAGTGCTTCTTTAATAATTTCTGCAGATTTTGCTTTATATTCCGGATCATCCTCTTCAAGATTTTCTCTCTCAAACTCCAGATAGCTCAGATGCTCTTTAATACGATACTCCTGCTTCTTCAACTCATCTGAAAAATTCCTGAGAGATACAGCCAAAGGAGATAGAAATAATGAGTCAACATAATGTTGAACTATTCTTTGAACCGGAATGGTTTGAATTTTTGATTCCTGCTCCATTCGTTTCCCTGGAAGAGTGTCAGTGATTGAATTATCTGATATTTGAATTTCCTCCGGAAGTGCATCAATAATCTTATGAATATCGGTCGACAGATTCTCTGTATCCTGAAAATGATCAAGCTTGAATCCGACCTGAAATTCATAAATTTGCCTCTTATCGAAAGAAGATTTAATTGAGTTCTGAATTTTTTTACCCAGCAACTTGATCGGATTCATCAGGCCAGAATGTACCTGTTGAGAAATAATGAATATAAGATCTTTAGTTTCTCTAAATATTCTGTCCTTTGTAGTTTTAATAAGCAGATCAAGATAAATCCGGTTTGTATGGTTCTTCATCTCATCATACCAGGTCTCGCTAAAATCAGTAATTTCGGCATATAATCTGCGGTAAAATTTCTTTGGCCTGCGTTTTCCTGTCAGCAGCTTATTAACCCTGAGCCTTTCCAGATCGTTATTCAATTTTTGACAAGTCTTCCTGAATTCGAGTTTTATGTGATGTTCCATGGATGACATGACCTCCCGAAGTTCTTTTTCCATGAGAAGAATGGGTTCATCCATTTTCTGCTTTAAATCAGTTGAATTCAACCGGGGGATTTTCGATTTTGCAAGGTCTCTTTCAATAGATTCCAGGGTCTCAAATATGTATGTTAAATAATTTCTGATCTGTGCAAGAAATGTCAGATCGTAATTTTGAAATTTTGTGAGCAGGCTTTGTATATGATTCAGTCTGTTATCAAAAAGGAAGTATTTTGCTATTTTCTGAAACTTTACCTGAATGTTGATGGTTTTCGAAAAGGGATGTGCAATTAAGTACCGCTGTTTAAAGCGTCTCAGTTTAGTTGAATCGGCCTTCCCCTTCTGAAATTCTATCCGGTCATATTTGATCTTAAGCTTACCGGGGAGATTGTTCACGGTTAATTCAAGAGTTTCCAGATAATTTGCCAATCCTTTTTCGAACATGTCCTTTCGTTTCACCAGCTTTTCATCAAGGTATTGAAGCATTGCATTCCGGGAATTAAAGAAGAAGTCGTTTCTAACCTTTACCAGTATTTTATCTTTTTGAAATCTTTCCTTTGCAGTATCAATTTTCTCTAGATTGTTGGTCAATGATTGGCCTAAATTCCTGGCCTCTTCCACCAGAGAAAGACATTCCCGAAATCCGGTGACGAATACCGTATTAAAAAAAGTATCGATGCCAGCCATACCTTTCCTGTCAATTTCAATAATTTCATTTGAAATTTCAGGGTGATGAGACACCATTAATTCAGATATTTTTTGTTCTTTCTTCCTGCCTAATTTACGACTGGCAACAAGTAATGTACTTTCCAGTAAATCGAAGGATTCAAAATTATCCGAAGCATTAATAAATAAGGCATTTCCAATTTGGTTGACCAACTCATTTACTTCTTCATACATATTTTCAAGCTTTTCAAACTTGTTGTTGGGAATGCCGATTATGCTCAGTTCAGTTCTGGATGATTCTCTTGTAATTAAACTATTACGGGATAATTGTTCAATAGCATTGTTAATTATTTTTATCTCCATCTCAATTCTGTAAGAATCAAGAATCTTTTTTATGGAATGATAAAGTGAATCAATCAGTGCTGAGTCATCGGTCACTACCAGTAATCTTAACCCGGCATCTTTCCAGTAATTTGAACCGGTAATATGACGAATCAGATTAAGTCCAAAACTAAGGTTACTGCCCCAGCCACTCCACCACAGATCAATTTTTTTATTGAGCTTTTGTTTTCCGGGATTATTTGATAGAAAAAGTGAGTTGAAATTATTCTTCCCCAGATGATCAATCATTTGAAGAAAATGCTTTTTATTTGCCTGGCTCCGGCACCAGCCCATAAGTATACTATTGGGTTCCATCCCTGAATAACCATATACCCTCACTACTTCATCCATTCCCGCATAAATATCACGACAATGATGAACATTCATAAAGTATTCATCAGGTTCATCGGACTCTCCATCCTGTAAGTGTTTAACTAAAACCGGGTCGGTTGAAAGAACAAGATGGAAACCTGTTATCATTCCAAATCTGCCGGATATATTTTTCCCCATCTCAATCATAGCAGGCCGATCACCGGCACTCCCCGAAAACATGATAATGTTTGGTCTCCAGTTTCGGCTTTGCAGCTTATTCTGCTTTAATCGCTTTAAACCAGTCTTAACCAAAGAAGCCCAGATACCGTTCCATGCATCTCCTGTTTGCAATACCAACTCCTTTCGTTTCAGATATGCATACAGCGCTCCCAGAATAATGGTTGCACCCACCATAGCAACAAAATCCAACTGGATCATTACGACCATTGCAGTAATTGATCCTAATAAACTTACCCAGACAGGTGCTTTAAAAGCCGGCCTGAAATCGGCACTGGTCATAGCTTCAAACGCACAACTCAAATTCAGGAATCCGTAGGTTGTAATAAAAAATATGGATACAATCCGGGCTATTAAATTCAGTTCTCCTATCAGAATACCTGCCTCAGCAATCAGAAAGGTAAGGAATAAGGCATTTCGGGGTTCGTTTGTTTTACCTGTGCCTTTTGCAAAGAACCGCGGGGTAATCCTGTCGACAGCGGTTGCCTGCAATATTCGTGGTGCTCCCAGTATGCTTCCCAAAGCAGAAGATAAAGTTGCTCCCCAAATTCCGGCAATTACTAGTTGCGGAATCCTTGAGATTTTCAGAAGTATCTCGGGATCATTTGCCAGCTTATCGGTTTCAACGGTATAGCTGAAAAAAAATGCAAGGCCTATATACACCATTAAGCCAATAAGAATAGCCGAAATGGTACCTAATGGAATAGATTTTTTGGAATCCTTCAGATCGCCCGACATGGATACACCAGCCTCAAAACCGGTGACAGCCGGGAAAAAAATTCCAAACAATAGCATTATACTTGATACACCGGTCATACTGCTAATAATCGGTTGAGCGGGCGTAAATTCGTGTTTGCCAAAAAATATGGATAGCAGAGAAAGAAAAAGGGCGGCCATAATAAAGTACTGCGTTTTAATGGCCAGTGATGCACTGATAAAAGTAATTATGGTAACCAGAAACAAGATAGCAGTCCCTGCAATGCGAATATTGTCCTTATTGATCTCAAAGCCGAAAGAACCCAGAAAGCTTTCAGAAAATCCAATCAGATAAAGACTTACACTAAAAGATAATCCGACAAATAGTGCCAGGCCCAGGGTACCTCCTATGGGAAGCCCCAGACTGCGGGAGATCATAAAATAAGTTCCCCCCGCTTCCACCTTTTTGTCGGTAGCTATGGAGGATACACTAAGTCCGGTTGTAATGGAAATAATATGAGCCACCACAATGATAC